>JAAYUG010000066.1 GCA_012517825.1 Bacteroidales bacterium
AAACACATAGAACACATAGAAACACATAGAACACATAGGGAATTCGGTTTCCTCTATGTGGTCTATGTCAGTCTATGTGCCTATGTGATGAAAAAATTATTTGAAAAAAGCCTTCCGGAGTTCTTCAATCTGATTTTCATTAATTGGAAAGAGGCTTCCGAGTGCTTTGCCGTAGATAAGTGATTTTGCGCTGAATTCGGCGACCTCAAGCCTGTCAAATGTTTGAAGAAGCTGATCGCCTGTTACGAGCACCGAGTCATTTTCAATGATGACAGCGGGAGTGGTCGAAGAAATAATTCCGGGTATATCTTCTTTCCCGGTAAAATGGGAGCCGAAAGGGACCATTGGAACGTCCTGCAGAAAAATCCAGCTTTCGGGTATCGTTCTCACTTCAAATTTTTTTCCGGTTACGCCAAATGCCATAAGGTTAGGCGATTGTGTAAGAATAATGGAATTGATGTGCGGGTTCCGGCGGTAAATTTCCTGATGGAGCCAAACTGAGCGGGAAGGGAGCTTACCGGGCTCGCGTTTACCGTCACGAATCTGAACGATATCATTTCGCTGAATGTCCCACCGGAGTTTATCGGTGGGAGTTATCAGGAAATCATTTCCGCGCCAGCGGGTAGAAACTGTCCCGTAGGAGCTGATCATGAGGCCCTGTTCGCAGGCCCGCTGAACAATTTTCACAATCTGTTCCCTTTTTTCACGTTCATCTGAAGGATATTCCGCCTTCTCCAGTTCGGGTTGCAGACGTGGAATCTGCGCTTCAAATTCTTCAATCTGATGATCGGAAAGATAGCGGGGTTCACCGATAGTTTTTCCTTTGATAATAGTACGGGCACAAAACTCAAGTGTTTCAAACCGTTCAAATGCATCCGATAGATCTTTGCCTCCGACAACAGTTCCATGGTTTTCGAGAATAACGGAATTATAGCCCTGTCCAATAATATCGGCTATTTTTTCTCCCAGCTCTTCACTTCCGGGGAGTGCATAAGGGACAAATCCTACCGGACCGCAGATGTGTTTAGCCTGGGGGATAACGTTCGTATCGGGAATTTGATGTACAATACTGAAGGCAACCAGTGCAGGAGGATGAGCATGAACTATGGCCTTCAGATCTGGCCGGGCTGCAAAATGGCTCGATGAAACGGATATTCCGAAGAGGGTTTGTGACGGCCGATGATTTTTCCTTCCCGGGTAATGCACATAATATCACTTGGCCGGAGAGAGCCTTTGTCTATAGCTGAAGGAGTAATCCATATATTACCGTCATCATCAATAACCGAAATGTTCCCGCCTGAGGTTGTTGTTAGGCCACGTTTGTATATTCTGCTGATAATCAAGACAATCTGATCACGTGGGTGCATCAGTTGCGTATCAAGAATTTGTGCCATAGAGGTGGATTTTAAGATGCCGCAAAGTTATGATAATCGGTTAAACCACATATACCATATTTTTCAGTCTAAAAACGTGGTCCGGTTTGATTATTCTTGTTACAAAAATGTATCTTCGTCATCGATTTACTGTTGAAAGCATGAATTCTATGAGAAAATTTCTTGTTCCCCTGGCAATGATTCTTTTTTTCACAGGCTGCTCTGCTCCCGGACCTGATGCAAAAAAAGTGGATGATTTTTGTGAATATGTAGTTAAACTTCTCCGGGAAAATAACCGGCAGGAGTTCTTGAAATTATATATGACTGAGCAGGAAAGCCTGATGTTTTTGCAGGCTGTGGCTATGGATGAACAGCAGCGCGAAAAGAACCTGCAGGAATTCTTTGCTTCTGTAAGGCAAGGTGATTATAATCTGAACACCAGGGCTATCTGGTTTGATAATCTGAGGAAGGATGTAGGGGAGGAGTTTTTGAAGAATTGTTATATCAAAAGTTACTTGAAAACGAGGGTTCAGGAAAGGGATGATTTTAAGTTAGCTTCTCCGGTTGTAATACTTGAATCAGAAAAACGAAGGGAAAAACTTCTTGTGGGAAATCTGGTGTTTTTTGACGGGCGCTGGCGCATTCTCAAAGGCCCATGGTGGATGGACTAATTCTTCAATGAAGGAAACACCATGTCGGTTACGTTGTCCTGGTCGGAAAAGATAGAAAAGCAGTTCTTTACCGAAGATTCCGTTTCGAAGGATTCATGTATAGGTACAAACGGGAAGGATTGACAGATCCCTGTTGACGTAAGTCTTTCACATCCATCATTATCTGTCCTTTGTAATAACCTTTGATTTTCCCTTTTTCGGCAAAATTCCAATCTTGATCGTAGGTTCCGGCCGGAATGCCGGAAATGTTGATGGTATAATTGGCTTCCTTCTTATTAATGGTAACCAGTCCTCCGGGCCCTGTCAGATAAGCAGACTGATCAGGCAATGCAATGCCACTGGCCGCAAAGAAGAGAAAAGGGAAAAGGCCGCGGCTGTCGCTGGAACTAATACTTCTGCCGGCATAATCGCCGCCCAGTTCGTTAGTGTTCTGGTCTACAACAGCAAGCAAAAGAGCCGCTGTATCGGACCCTTTTACATGAAGGAATTCAAACTGGTACATGTCCAATTCTGCATTGGTTTCGCTGTTGGTCAGGATAATTTTGGTTACGTAAGCCTCGGTAATGGCGTAACTTTTTCCCTGGAAGGAAAAAATATTGGAAGGTTCTTCATCTTTCTTGCATCCATTGGCAAACATGACAATCAATGCAAGTAATGTTAAAGAGGTAAGAAAATTTTTCATGCTGCAGGGTTTAAGTATGTAAATATAATGAAAAATCCTCACTTTGGAGTAAACTGACAGATAAAATTGAAGGGATTACGCTATAAAAGATACTAGTTATTTGAAGCTTAGGTAAATATATGCAGATTGTTGTATCTTTTCGTCATGTATGATGTAAAAAAATACCATTCCCGGGAAAGAAAATCATATGATAAATTATTCCCGGACCTTTCTGATTCTGCAGTGTTTCGTCACGAACCTTCAGGAGGTATCCTTTTTTATGCTCCCCTTTCCCTTGAGGAGCCCCTTGGATTGCAGGAAGCATTTGTTGTTTCCCTTTGTGACGGTTGTAATTCCATTTCAGCGATAAAGGATCAGTTGAAGATAAAATTCGGGCTAACGCAGGAAGAAGCGGATAGTAAGACTTATGAAATACTTGGGAAAGCAATCAATACTGGAGCGATTGAACTGATGGAAGTCCCAAAAAAGGAGAGAAAAAGGAAATTCGGGGATACCCTTCTTCAGAAGTCATTTCCACTGAGCCCTCCCAGGAATGTAATCTGGTATGTAACCAAAAAATGCAATCTTCACTGCCAGCATTGTTTTCTGGAAGGAGGCACAAAGGCGCTACGGGAGTTATCAGAAAAGGAGGCGAAAAAACTGATTGATGAGCTTGGAAATTTGCGCATACTGTATCTGTCCATGTCGGGAGGCGAGCCTTTTTTGCGCGAAGACCTGTTCGAACTTATTGACCATGCCTCTTCTTATGGCATGCGGGTTGATATAGCCTCCAACGGAACCCTGATTGACAAAGAAACGGTCAGACGCCTTGTCCGCAGTCATGTATTTCAGGTACAGGTGAGCATTGATGGTTCAGAACAGGTTCATAATTTGTTTCGTGAAAACTGCAGGGCCTACAAAGCCTCAGCAAAAGCTGTGCGCAGGATGCTGGATGAAGGAATCATGGTGAGTATCAGTCATACTGTCAGAAAAGGTTTGGTCAGTGAGGCGGAAAAGGTTATCGATTGGGCTGTTGCCATGCAATGTGCCGGAGTAAAAATCATTCCTTTTTACCCTGTTGGGAGGGGGAAGAAGGTAGCTGCGCAATATGTTCTGACAAAAGAAGATATTTCCCAACTGTATGCTATGATTGAAGAAAAACGAAAGGCTGTCCCCCTTGGATTTCAGATATATACAGAGATGGGTTACATGAAGGCACCGGCTGGTTCAAATAATAAGGGTAATTTTATGTACTGTCCTGCCGGTAAGGAAACGCTGGCGGTCTATCCTGACGGAACTTTATACCCCTGTCCTTTTCTCACCGGTTTTGCTGTTGGAAAATGGCCGGAGGATTCACTGGAAAATGTGTGGTTCCATTCGCCGGATTTGGCCCTGCTGCGCAGGTTTAATGCGGAAGAGGTTGACGGAAAATGCGGGCAATGCCTGTACAAAACTTTATGCGGTGGAGGGTGCCGGGCTTTTGCCCACTACTTCGGATCTGCAATAGACAGCTTTGATCCGTATTGTATGGCTTCGGAAGAGAAGGAAATCGATGCACAGGATAATTTTTCGGTGTAAGTTGTCAGAAATTTTTCAGTAAGAAGGTGAAAGCGAACAAAAAAACCCGCTTCCACAGCGGGTTTTTTAATTTTATGCTGGTTGCCCTGCCAGGGCTCGAACCTGGACTTTTCTGATCCAGAGTCAGACGTGTTGCCAATTACACCACAGGGCAAAGCGGGTGCAAAATTAACCAATAAGAATGAATTTGCAAAATGCTGTCAATCATTTCCGGAAATGCTTATCTTAGCTGATGTCTTAGGACATTTACCCATGGAGGCGAATTTCATATCGGACAACGGTATGGGGATAAACTGGAAGCGGAAGGTTATTTTCTTTCTTCTTTTTTTGCTTGCCGGGTTTATGCAGAATGAGCTGAATGCGCAAAGCTTCAGACTGGAAAGACCGCGCATCAGAAATTTTCCTTCCTCGGTTTATGGGGCCGATAAACAAAACTGGAGCATCAGCCAGGATGGAAAAGGAAGAATGTATTTCGCCAACAACAAAGGATTGGTTGAATTTAACGGGTCGGTATGGAAAACATTTCCGTTTCCTGCAGGAACCATTGTCCGGTCTGTTCTGTGCGATTCAACAGGGCGTATTTATGCAGGTTCTTTTGAAGAATTCGGATACTGGGAGAAAACAAATGACGGGAAAATGAAATACATTTCCCTGGTTCCCCAGCTTAAAAATTATCAATTTCATAATGAAGAAATCTGGAATATTGTTTCCTGGAAAGGTATTGTATATTTTCAATCATTTTCAGTGATTTTTGCCTGGGATGGAACCACTGTTGAACCTGTATTTCCTCCGGGTTTTATAACATGCTTCACCGGAATCAATTCGCAACTTCTTCTGGTAATTGCCGATCACGGACTTTTTCAACTTTCGGGCAGGAACATCGCACCCGTTGACACCTCGGATTTTTTCAGAAATACGGAGATAAGGGTCCTGCTGTCTTATGACCGGAACAATATGCTGGTGGCCACAGCCAATAAAGGTATCTATTTGTACGAATCATCAGGGAAACTTGTTCCCTGGTTTCAGAAACAATGGTCGCTGATAGGCAATGCCGTTATCAACCGGGGTACGGTTACCCGCGACAGTGTGTTCATCCTTGGTACAATTCTGGAAGGCGCTTATGCTTTTACAAGGGAGGGTAATCTTCTGTTTCATATCACACGAGAGAACGGAATACAGAACAATACGGTGTTGTCGGCTTTTACTGACCAGGACAATAATGTCTGGCTTGGTTTGGATAATGGCATTGATCTGGTTATTCTTTCAGGTCCTGTATCATTTTCCTTTGATCCTTCGGGGAAATTGGGATCTGTTTATGCTATTGCCATCCATGAGGGTTATCTGTATGCGGGCACAAACCAGGGCATTTTCTGTTCTCCTTTTAATGTTTCAGGAGATATTCTGCAGCCAGTTTTCCGTCTTATACCCGGAAGCCAGGGACAGGTGTGGTCGTTTCATGCATCAAACTCCCAGCTTCTTTGCGGGCATAATGAAGGAACGTTTGAAGTTTACCCCGACAGGATCGTTAAAATCTCTCCGGTAACCGGCGGATTTTCTTTTACAAACTTCCGCTCAGGAGCAGATAACTACCTGATTCAGAGCACATATACTGATCTGGTTGTTTATGCCGAAAAGAACCAGAAATGGATATTCCGTAATACTGTCAGCGGGTTCCGTCATCCGATCCGGCAAATTATGACCGATCAAAACGGAAATATATGGGCATGCCACCTTCAGCGTGGTTTGTTCAAAGTAAGATTATCACCTGACCTGGCGACAGCTGAGAAGGTTCTCTTTTACGGGAAGCAGAAAGGACTTGAAAGTGATTACGGTATCCGGATGGCTCTTTTTGAAAACCACCTTGTTTTTCTGAACGAAGGACGTGTTTATTCATACAACGATCTTCTGGATAGCATGGTGCTGTTTGATTTTATTCATCAACAACTGAAGCCGGATTACCGCACCAGACAAATACTTACAGCCGGGGAACACACCTATTTTTTTGTAACAGATAATTCAATCGATGTGTTTAAGGTTCAAAAGGGAAATCTTATCGCTACGGGTTCCTATCCGACCGAGCTTTTTGACAATAAACTGGTCAGGAATTTTGAGTTCGTTTATCCGTGCGGTTCGGATACCTGGATGACTGGGCTGGAGAATGGACTTGCTCTCTTTGCAGACCGTAAAGATGAGATGGTTAAAGGGAAAAAAACTGCCAGTATTGAAATGGCTGAGTCTTTTGGCAGGAAAGATTCGGCGCAGCATCCCTTAACCGAAGGAACCGGAGAACCAGTTATGATTCCGTTTTCTCAGAACAGCATTGTTTTTCACTTTTCATGCCCCATGTACACATCCGAGCCTTATTTTCTCATCAAGCTCGACGGGATGGATAAGGAATGGATAAGTACCGAATTACCGTATGTGCGTTATGAGCGACTTCCCTGGGGGAAATATGTCTTCCATGTGAAGGCAGTGGCATCAGGAGGAGAATTTTCGGACGAAAGCATTTTTACCTTCATTGTTCGTCGCCCATGGTACTGGTCTACCTTATCAAAGATCATATATGGATTGATTTTGCTTACGTTTGTTTACCTCTCCAGAATCTATGTAAAAAGGCGTCTGGAAAATCAGGCGCGTAAATTACGGATTGAAAAAGAAAGGGAAATGATACGGCTCCGCAACGAAAAACTGGAAGCGGAGGTTCACTATAAAAGCCTGCAACTGGCCAATACTACATACTCTATTATTAAGAAGAATGAACTACTGATGGAACTCAAGCGGTTGCTCGGGCAAATGAAAAAGCCTGCAGAACAGGGCTTTTCAACGCAGTCTCGCAATGTGCTCAGATTGCTTGACCGCAATATAACCGATGAAGAAGACTGGAAGGTGTTCGAAAGCAATTTTGAGCAGGCGCATGAAGAATTTCTGAAAAGAATCAAGAAACAGTATCCTGATTTAACCCCGGGAGACCTGAAGCTTTGTGCCTTCATCCGAATGAATCTTTCCTCCAAGAAAATAGCCGCTCTGCTTGGCATAACTACCCGAGGGGTGGAAAATCACAGGTACAGGCTGCGGAAAAAACTTAATCTGGATCGCGATGTGAACCTTACAGACTACCTGATGCAATTCTGAATTTTTTTCCGTTTCCCGTCCATAAACTGTTATCACAAAATCCAAATAATCAATTATTTATTAACTCATGGTGTAGTAATGATGAGGTGCATGCCGCAAATCATCATGGCATGGTGTATTTTATGTGAAGGTTTCTTTGGCTAATCCCTCTCATTGCTGATGTATCTTTAACCTGCTTTCTTTTACGAAGCAGTATTTCTGTATCAAAACCATATACCTGCTACCTATGAAAAGATCTGGTTTGATTCGTAAAGCGTGTTTTTTCCTGTTTGTTTTCCTGTTCAGCAGTACAGGGATTCTTTTGGCTCAGGAGAGGGTTCTGAGCGGCGTTGTCCGTGATGCGGAAACAAAGGAACCTCTGCCGGGGGCCAATGTAATAATTAAAGGTACGACAAGAGGTACCATCACCGATCTGAACGGAAATTTTTCTCTTCGGCTTCAATCGGGCGATGAGGTACTGGTTGTATCCTTTGTGGGATATAATAACAAGGAGATACAACCAGGTTCGCAACAATTCGTTGAGGTTTTGCTCGAAACCGAAAAAGTTGCTCTTGGAGAAATCGTTGTGATCGGGTATGGCACTGTGAGAAAGAGCGATCTTACTGGTTCCGTAAGCTCTGTGAAAGCGGAGGAAATGACCCGCATCACCGCTTCAAATCCTGTTCAGGGGCTGATGGGCAAAGTGGCCGGTGTACAGGTAACCAACACCTCAGGTGCACCGGGTGCTGCCCCTGTGGTGCGCGTAAGAGGAGTCGGTACTTTTAACAATTCTTCGCCCATTTATGTGGTTGATGGAGTTATTCTTGATGATATTTCATTTCTGAATGCTTCTGATATAGCTTCAACTGAAGTGTTGAAAGATGCCTCAGCAACCGCCATTTATGGTTCCCGCGGTGCAAACGGGGTCATTATTATCACTACCCGCAGTGGCAGTCTGACCAAAGGGAAGACGGTGTTTTCCTATTCGGGGGAATACAATCTTCAGATGCTGGCCAAGAAAATAGACCTTTTGAATGGAAGGGAGTTTGCTATTATTTCAAACGAAATCAGGCCGGGAAGCTTTAATAATGTGGATGCGGTGCCGAATACCGACTGGCAGGATCTTATTTTCCATACGGCACCCATGCACAACCATCAGTTTTCAGCCTCTGGGTCCACTGAAAACATGCAGTTTTATTTCGGAGTAGGGTATTTCAACCAGCAGGGTATTATCGACAAATCATCCTATGAAAGGCTTACCATTAAACTGAATAACACCTATCAGCTGAGCAAGGGTATAAAACTGGGAAATAATCTGACCATTGCCCCGCATAAAGAGCAGATAGCTCCCAATGTAACTTATTCGGCGTACAGGGCCCAGCCTGTTCTTGTACCCTATTATCCCGACGGAAGTTTCGGTGTAGTTTACAATGTGGGAAATCCGCTGGCTGATCTGAAATATTCGAATAACTACAACAAGGGAATCAGAGGTGTGGGCAACTTCTTTGCCGAAGCTACCCTTTTGAAACATTTTACACTCAAAAGTAGTTTTGGTCTGGATGCATCCTATAATAAAGCGGTGTCTTTCACACCTGAATTCACTGTATATAACCCTGATGGAACAGCTTCGCAGCAGCAGAATGTTGGCAGTGATCTTTACAAAGGTACAGGGGACTTCCTCGGATGGCTATGGGAAAATACCCTAAACTACAGTCAGACGTTTGGAAAACACACACTGGATGCCGTAGCAGGTTATACCATGCAGGACAATTCGTCGGAAAGCTACGGGATATCGGGTCAGAATATTTTAAGGGACGGACGGGATTTCTGGTATCTCCAGCCATCTTACCTCACCAATACCATCAATCAATTCAGAAATTCAGTCGATCCGAACCAATATTATTCCATGATTTCGTATCTGTTTCGGGTCAATTATACTTATGACGGGAAATATATTTTCACAACCACGTTCCGCCGGGATGGATCGTCGAAGTTTGCACCCGGCAACCGGTTTTCCAACTTCCCGTCGTTTGCTGCCGGCTGGAACATTACACGGGAGAAATTCATGGAAGCATTCCCCTTCGTGAGCAATCTCAAGCTCAGGGCAAGCTGGGGTATTATTGGAAACGATAAAATCATTTATACCGACAGGTTCTCAACCGTAAATGCCAATCTGGTAAGTGTTTTTGGTGTCAATCCGACTGCATGGCCGGCAGCTACTTATAGCAAAAGCGGAAATCCTGACCTGAAATGGGAAAGCACCTATCAAACCGATATAGGGCTTGAAACGGGTTTTTTCCAGAACAAACTTACAGCCGAGTTTGATTTTTATAACAAGGTAACAAAGGATATCCTTGTAGAACTTTCCACTCCCGGGTATCTTGGAAACGGTCAGGGCCAGAAGGTGCGTTTCAATGCGGCATCGGTACTCAACAGAGGGTTGGAATTTCAGGTTAACTGGAGAGAAAAGAAAAATGATTTTTCCTACAGTGTCGGATTGCTGGGTTCCACTATTCACAATGAAGTACTGAAAATTGGCGGAAATGTTGGCATCGATTCCGTACTGATAGGTGGGTACCTGGGAAACGGAATTCCTGTTACGCAGAGCAGAGTTGGCCTGCCAATCGGCGCATTTTACGGATACAAAACCAACGGTATATTCCAGACGCCCGAAGAACTGGCTGCCTATCCGCACAGTTCACAGGCTGAGGTTGGCGATCTTCGTTTTGTGGATGTTAACCACGACAGCAAAATTGACGGGAACGACCGCACGTTCATAGGATCTCCCATTCCAACGTTCATCTATGGGTTTCACTTCGAGGCAGGATACAAAGACTTTGAGCTTTCACTTGATTTACAGGGCCAAACCGGAAATAAAATATTTAATGGCAAAGAGGTAGTACGTCCTGATCCCTATAATTTTGAAAAACATGTATTCAACCGTTGGACAGGGCCCGGCACAAGCAATACTGAACCCAGACCTTCGTTCGGAGGCTATAATTACTCCCCTTCCGACAGATTTGTTCAGGACGGTTCCTTTTTACGCCTGAGGAATATAACATTTTCGTATGCATTACCTTCCGGCCTGTCCGACAAGCTTCAGCTTTCGAAGGCTGTTCTTTATCTGAAAGGTACCAATCTGTATACTCTGACCAAATTCACCGGATATACTCCGGAGATTGGCAGTGAGGATGTTCTGTCAAACGGGATTGATAATGGTATCTACCCGGTTACTGCTGTTTATTCATTTGGTTTGAATATCACTTTTTAGTATAAGAATATGAAAGCATATCATTTTTATCTGCTATTTCTGGCAATAATAGCAAGCGGGTGTGAAGACTTTCTGGACAAAGAACTTCAGGGTTCTCTTACCCAGTCTACTTTCCCTGTTACCAGGGAGGATGCTTTGTTAGCCACCAATGCTGTTTATGCGAGTGTGCGCAGTTGGTATTACAATTCAGGGGGGTATCCCATTCTGGACATTATGTCGGATGATGCCCATAAGGGAAGCAATCCCAATGACCAGCTTGCTACGGTTGGCCCGTATGACAATTTCAATATTACCCCTACCCAGGATGGGCTTGATCGCTGGTGGGCTACGCTTTACGAAGGCATAAAAATGGCGAATGTCGTAATTGAAAAGGTACCTTCCATTCAGATGGATACCATATTGCGCAACCGTTATGTTGCCGAAGCCCGTTTCCTGAGGGCCCTGTTTTATTTTGATGCAGTGAGAGCCTGGGGCGGAGTACCCCTGGTGACAACCCTTAATCCTCCGTTGAAACTGCAGAGGGCCTCTTCCGATCAGGTTTATGAGCAGGTTCTTTCGGATCTGCACTATGCCCTGGCCAACCTGAAGGAAAAAAGTGAGCTTAAAGATCAGGACCAGGGAAGGGCTACCAAAGGTGCTGCCAGAGCTTTGCTGGCAAAGGTGTATCTTTTCCGGCATGATTATGTGAATGCCGAAAAATATGCCCTGGAGGTAATTCATTCCGGCGAATACGATCTGGAACCTGTATTTATTGATGCTAACGGCGTAAACGGGGAAAATGGTCCTGAATCAGTTTTTGAAATCGGAGCCCTTCAGATTGAAGGATATGAAAACGGAGGCAATCAGTATGCCAACACGCAGGGTGTGCGGGGAACACCAAACCGGGGATGGGGTTTCAACCGCCCTTCCGAAGATTTGCGCAATTCATTTGAAGCCGGTGACCCAAGGCTGGAAGGAACCATCATTGATCTGGGGCAGGTAATTGATGGCGTTCTCATTCTGGGTGACGGAACGACGCCTGATGTAACCAAAGACGATCAGGGTAATATTATTGAACGGGAATGTTATAACCGGAAGGTGTGGGTTCCCGGAACAACTACCGTTACCCAATGGGGCCACCACCGGAGACTGATCCGCTATGCCGACGTACTGCTGATGGCTGCTGAAGCCCTGAATGAAAATAATAAGCCCGATCAGGCACTCGTTTACCTTAACAAGGTGAGAGAAAGAGCCCGGCAGGGTAACAATTCCATTCTTCCCGATATTACCGTAATACAGAAAGACCAGCTGCGTGACATCATTCTGAATGAGCGGCGTCACGAACTGGCCCTGGAAGGGCACCGTTTCTGGGATCTTGTCCGTACAGGTAAGGCGCCTGAAATCCTCGGCCCTTTAGGCTTTGTGGCAGGAAGAAATGAGCTGTTGCCCATTCCGCAAAACGAAATTGATATTTCCCAGGGTACCCTGGAACAAAATCCGAATTATTAATTCCCTAATGTTCAATTAAAACCATCAGACTATGAAAACGAAAACTGCTTTTATCAGTGTCTTGCTCACGTTTGTGATGGCTCTCTTCATCATAAACAGTTGCAGCAAGGATGAACCGGTTCCTCTGAAGCTGGTATCGCTTACAGCGGGAAATATTGACCTTAACGGGGCTACTTCGCCGAACAATGTGCCGGTGAATCCTGTCATCACAGCCACATTCAATACAAATGTGGATCCTGCCACTGCCACAAGCTCCACCATCACCCTTGTCCAGAATTATGATGGTGCCAACATTGAGCTGAATATTTCTGTGAATGGCAAGACAGTTACAATAAGTCCGAAGTCGGATCTGGGTCATGGTGCTTTGTACCAGCTGACTATTACAGAAGGGCTGAAATCCAAAGACGGTGAACCGCTGGTTTCCCTCACCCGGTCATTTACCACCGAAGGAACGTTTGTGCCTTCCGGCCAGGTTGCTCACTGGGGTTTTGAAAACAATGCCAACGATGATGTTGGTACATGGAACGCCTCAGCCAACGGTATTGTTGATATAACCTATGTCGATTCGCGCAATGCTGCTGCCGGAAAAGCCGCCTCTTTCAACGGCACTACAAGTATTATTGAAATTCCCAACGGAGACCAGCTTATCAATACCCATGATTTCACTATCAGCTTCTGGGTTAAAACCAACTCAGCCGACAAAACCAGCGGTCATTTTGTGCTTGGTTTAGGTGCTTTCTATGGAATTCAGTACGAAATTTTCGGGGGATATGACGGAGCCAAATTTGCCATCCGTTACGAGCTGGCTGACGGATCTACTACTTCGGAAGATATGTGGTTCCCCGCCAATGCTACCGATAATACCAACGGTGGATGGCAGGGCTGGGATTTTGCCAAACCTGTTCCTGCAGACCAGATGGTTGCTATGCTGAAAGATACCTGGCTCCATGTAGTTTATACCTATAACAGCACCGAAAAGAAAGGAACCCTTTATTACAACGGTGAAAAAATGAAGAGCTTTGATTTCGACCTGTGGCCCGACAATGATCCGAAACGAACGGTGGTTGGCCTCAAATACGGCGGTGTAGCCCCTGAAGTAGTGAATGAGCTTGCTTTCGGATTCATTCAGTCAAGAGCAGGGACACTCTGGGATGGCGAAAGCTGGGGCGGTTATGATTTCCCCGGAGCCAATCACTTTAAAGGCTTGCTTGACGATGTGCGGATTTTCCACAAAGCACTTACAGCAACCGAAATTAATCTGATGTACAACTCAGAAAAACCATAAGCTTTTTTAAAGAGAGGTTTCAGGGTATTTTCCCCTGAGACCTCTTTTCTTTTCCTTTTTTCAGCCCGCATCGGTTTTCAGAGGAGATAACCGGCAACCTTTAAAGAAATATCCATGAAGACTAACACGAACATTTTACTGGTTGTTTTAATTGCCTTTCTTGCCTTTTCGTGCAAGAAAGAAAAGCCAGATAACGGGCCTGACGGAAGTATTCTTCAGCTGGCACGGGTGAGGGTGGGAAGCGTTGTCCTTTCCTTGCAGACAGTGGTATCAAATGTTCCCGTTGACAAAAACATTTTTGTTGAATTCAGTAGTCCGGTTGACACTGCTTCGGCCCGGAGCGGCATACATCTTACCTTGCAGGACGGTACGCCGGTGCCATGTGAAGTAAGTTTTCTCGATGCTTTTAAAACCGTTGTATTAATTCCGGGTACACCTCTCCGGAACAATACCCCCTATAGACTGAGCATTGCAAAAACCATTAAAGGATCTGATGGATCAGCTTTTCCTGGTGTGGAGTATTCTTTTACCACC
>JAAYUG010000067.1 GCA_012517825.1 Bacteroidales bacterium
CGTTCTAATTCTCTGACTTTCTTTTTCTTGAAATCATCACTGAAATGCCTGTTATAACTAGCTCTGGCTTCATGATCAAAACATACTACTTTTTTCATATTGTTAACTTTTTTTCGGTCAACTTATTTCAGGCACTGACAGGTCCCGAGTAAACAATTGGGTAGAACGTTAAGCGGAGAATAAACTGATGGACGCCATTTCTTTACGCTTTACGCTCTGTGCTTTACGCTCTTTCCCCGTAGGGGATGAAGGGCAATAGCTTGGCAGATCAAAAACCAACAAATTCCCCGTTAGGGGATTAAGGATAATGGCATCGTATTCCAGAGTTCCAAAGTTCCAGAGTTCCAAAGTTCCAGAGTTCCATGGTAAAATGGTTCCATAGTAGAGTGTTATCAATAGCGTAGAGCGTAGAGCGTAGAGCGTAAAGACAATTGCAAATGAGGAATGGCGAACGGCGAAAGGCGAACGCAAAAAATTATGGCTATAAAACATCAAATGCAAGTTTTATGTATCTTTACGGTTTCATTTGGTTTTTAACCTGATATGGACTCAATTATACGTTATCTTACAAACCTTTAAACATATTTTGTTATGGAAATTAAAAAAGTTAAAGCTCTTGAGATTCTTGATTCCCGCGGGAATCCTACGGTTGAAGCAACGGTTGTTCTGGAAGACGGAAGTTGCGGGCATGCCATGGTACCCAGTGGTGCATCCACAGGTGAGCGTGAGGCTACTGAACTCAGAGATGGCGACAAGAAGCGTTATCTCGGCAAAGGTACTCTGAAAGCTGTTGAAAATGTAAATAAGACCATTGCCTCGCAGATTGTTGGCAAATGTTTTGCCAACCAGCAGGAACTGGACTATTTCCTCATCAATCTGGATGGCACCAAAAACAAATCCAAACTGGGAGCCAACGCCATTCTTTCTGTTTCCATGGCTTTTGCCAGAGCAATGGCAAAAAGTGCAGGCATTCCCCTTTATAAATACCTGGGTGGAATCAATGCCAACCTGCTTCCCGTGCCCTGCATGAATATTATCAATGGCGGAAAGCATGCTGATAATAATGTTGACTTCCAGGAGTTTATGATTGCTCCTCATGGTGCACCAAACTTTACAGAATCAATCCGCATGGGGATTGAAGTGTTCCACACTCTGAAATCGGTTCTGAAGAGCAAGGGATATAATACGGCTGTGGGCGATGAAGGCGGGTTTGCTCCCAACCTCAAATCGAACGAAGAAGCTGTTGAAGTGATTCTGGAAGCTATTCAGAAAGCCGGTTACAAGCCGGGGGAACACGTAAGCATTTGCCTTGACCCGGCCACCAGCGAACTCTGGGAAGACGGAAAGTACAAAATGTTCAAGAGTACGGGCAATCTTGTTTCAAGCGATGATATGGTGAAACTCTGGGAAAAATGGGTGAATCAGTATCCCATTGTTCTTCTGGAAGACGGTATGGCCGAAAATGACTGGACAGGCTGGAAAAACCTTACCGATGTTCTTGGCAGGAAAATAGAACTTGTTGGAGATGATCTTTTCTGTACCAATAAGGAAATTCTGGCAGAGGGTATTAGTAAAGGAGTTGCTAATTCTGTTTTAATTAAACTGAACCAGATAGGTACCGTAACCGAAACCCTGGAAACCATTCAACTGGCTTATGAGAATGGTTATCATGCCTTTGTTTCGCACCGGAGTGGTGAAACGGTTGATACCTTTATTGCCGACCTGACAGTGGGATTGAACACAGGTCACCTCAAAACCGGAAGCGGCTGCCGCAGCGAGCGGATTGAAAAATTCAATCAGCTGATGCGCATTGAACAGGAACTGGGAATCGCCGCCAGATTTGCCGGAAAGAGGACCTTTCAGATCGCCTGATTTCAGAAAGGACGGTTTTTCCCGATGAGGCCTCACTGATACGAATGAGCAGACTATGGAGTATTGTGCCTGGGGTACAATACTCCTTTTTTTTAAATTCATACCATGGCAGAACTTGATGGGATTCTTTCGGAACTGTCGCAGGTAAATGAAAATCTGGGACTGAAAAACGATCTGCTTCTCCCGGCAGATCAGCTTCTGCAAAGCAGGGACAAACGGATTCATGTGGCCGTTCTGGGACAGTTCAAGGCGGGTAAAAGTTCCCTGGTGAATCATATTCTGGGAGCAGACATTCTTCCCACCGACGTGGTGCCGGTCACCGCTATTGTAACACAGATACGCTATAGTCCTTTGCCTTCGGCCATTATACAATACCTTAACGGAACGGAGCATACAGTTGCTCCCGAAGAAATTGGACGCTACGTGACCGAACGGGAAAATCCCGAGAACATAAAGAAAGTGGCACAGGTTATTGTGGAACATCCGGCCATGGAAGAACTCAGGAACATCACCCTGGTTGATACTCCCGGCCTCGGAAGTTTCTATCGCCACAACAGCACAGTTACCCTCGACTGGCTTCCTTATACCGGTGTGGCGCTGATTGCCGTGAGCGCTGAACGTCCGCTTTCAGAAGAAGATATCGAGCTGGCCAGAAATGTTACCCATTATTGCCCCGAAATTGCCCTGGTGATTACCAAAACCGATCTTTTTGATGAAGAGGAGCAGGAAAGAATCAGGGAATACATAACCGATTCAATTGAAAAGGCCTTTCAGCGAACCATTTCGGTATTTGAGTATTCGGTGAAAGAGCATGCGGAAGAATACCGGAACCGGCTGAAGGATAAGCTGTTACTGCCACTGAATGAGAACGCTTCTGAAAAACTCAACACCATCATACGCCATAAGACGGCACAGGCTATCGGACAGAGCCTTCAGCTTGCCGGACTTCTGCTGGAAGCATCGAAAAAAAAGAAAAGCGAGAAGGAGGCCATCAGCCAGCTGATTAAGGAGATCAAGGATAATCGCCACTTTCAGGAAAGGGAAATGATGCTCACTACCACTTCGTACAAAGGAGAAGTGCGGGCAAAGCTGGAAGAATTGCTGCTGCCATACCTTCCCGGTATCAGGGAGAGGGTGGAGAGGCAGTTTTCCCGCGATTTCAGGGAGTGGAAAGGATCGTTGTACCGCATTTCACGGCAGTATGAAGCATGGCTCCGGGATAAACTGGGGCAGGAAATCAGGGAACTGGATAAAACCTGTTCCGAGGATATCTTCCGGTTTGTGCGGAAAATGGCCGATTATTACCAATATGCCGCCCGGCAGTTCCGGCAGAAAATGGACGATAAAGTTTTTCAGGCTTTTGGAATCCATCTGCCGGAAGCCCACTGGCAGGTGGATTTTACCACCCTTGATCATCCGGATGTTTCCATTTACAGGGCTTTTGATTCCCACCTCGACATGCTGCTCTTCTTTTTGCCTGTTCAGTGGTTCAGAAAATATTTCTTCCTGCATTTCAGCAGGCAGATTGCACTGGAAGCAGAAAAGAACCTTCACCGTTACATTTCCGATATGACGGGAAAGATCATCCTATCGCTCGACCAGATGCAAAAGCAGGCAGCGTTCTTTATCCAGAACGAGGTGCGCACCGTAGAAGACATTCTTCAAAATGCTCCTGACGACTTTGCTGAAATAAAGAAGAATATGGAGCGTCTTCAGTCTCTTGCTCCTATGGTGTAAACCGACATTGCGTAATGAAAAATCCGCAGATTGTCACAGGGTACGCTTTCACTGCGCTTCAGAGGGGTTAACCTGAGCAGGGTTAACCTGGATGCCGGCACAAAAGGCCAACCCACTGCGCATTAGTTCGTTTGCACTCCTGTTGCGGAATCCGGGATAATCAGAATTTATACTGGTTATCGGTAATCAGTTTGTCGGCGATTCGTCTTCTGGCATCCCTGACGTTCACTCCGGCAACCCCGGTAAGCTGAAGGATTGCCTTAGAAAGTCTTTCTGCCTGTTCTCCCGAAGCAAAGGACCATACGGAATCCAGCGCTTCTTTCTTTATGCGGGCTGAGGCATCGTTAACAAACACATCCAGGATGTCGCGGTATATGGAAACGGCTTCACTGCCTTTCAGGGATTCCAGTTTTTCCACCCGAAGGCAGGTTGACTCGGCCACATAGATATCCATCAGTATGTTGGCAAGGTTGTTCATGATTTCCTGCTCCTGGGCAAATTTCTTCTCGAAGTGCTTTGTGGCAGAGTGAATGATAAGAAGGGCCGCCTTTTTGAAGTTTCTTATGTACCGTTTCTTCTCTTCGTAGTACGATTCTCCTGGTCGGGCAGGTTCTGCAACCGTTTCAATCTGTGCGTACAGTTTTTCTGCTTCACCGAAAAGGTCGAAATCGCCCTTCATGGCCCGTTTAAGGGTTGTGTCGATCACCAGAAGCCGGTTGATTTCGTTGGTGCCTTCGAAAATACGGTTAATGCGGGAGTCGCGGTAGCCGCGTTCCACGTCCATTTCGGCCGAATAGCCCATGCCGCCATGGATCTGCACCGCCTCGTCGACCACATAATCGAGCATCTCTGATCCGTAAACCTTCAGGATGGCGGCTTCAACGGCATAATGACTGATGGCATCGATGCTGGCCTTGCCCTTGTCGCATCCTTCGGTTTTATATTTTTCCATCAGGTCGTCGATATCCTTGCTGACGCGGTACACAGCCGATTCGGTAGCAAAGGCGCGGATAACCTGTTCGGCCAGTTTATATTTGATGGCTCCAAAGGTGGAAATGAGCACGCCAAACTGTTTGCGCTCGTTGGCGTACTTGACGGAATCGTTGATCGCTTTTTTGGCGGCCCCGAGCACATTGGCTCCGAGCTTAATACGGCCCATGTGGAGAATGCTCAGCGCAATGCGGAATCCTTCACCACGCTGGCCCAGAAGATTTTCTACCGGCACCTTTACATCGTTGTAGAAAATCTGTGCGGTCGACGATCCCTTGATTCCCATCTTATGCTCATCGGGGTTCACCACAACGCCCGGCCATTTGCGTTCCACAATGAAGGCACTGAGTACACGGTCGTTGTCAATTTTGGCAAATACCGTCTGAATGTCTGCAAAACCGGCATTGGTAATCCACATCTTCTGGCCGTTCAGGATGTAATATTTGCCGTCTTCCGAGAGGCGTGCATTTGTTTTTCCGCTGTTGGCGTCGCTTCCGGCTCCGGGTTCGGTAAGGCAGTATGCACCGATCAGCTCGCCGGTGGCCAGTTTGGTAACGTATTTCTCCCGCTGTTCGTGAGTCCCGTAGTACATGATCGGAAGGGTTCCTATGCCGCAATGGGCCATGAAGGCAACCGAAAAGGAATAACCGGCACCAATGGTTTCGCTGGCCAGCATCTGGGTAACGAACGACTGCCCAAACCCGCCGTATTCTTCCGGTACAGCGATACCCATCAATCCAAGTTCACCTGATTTTTTCAGAAGCTGAAGTGTTACACTCGTGTCGGGTGCATCCATTCTGGCTATATTAGGATAAACCTCCGTTTCGAGAAAATCACGGCAGGTTTGCGCTATCATCCGCTGTTCCTCATTAAATTCTTCCGGAATGAATATGTCGGCCGCAGAAACTTCAGCCACAAGAAATTCTCCGCTTTTAAGCACTTTTCGGTTTTCCATGGTTATTCAGCTTTAGTAGTTTTATAAATTCAGAGCCTGCGCAATCAGCTCGGCAATATCATAATTCTTAACTTCCTGTTCTTTGTTTTTGTACTTGATGCCATCGGTTATCATGGTCATGCAGAAGGGGCAAGCCGTGGCAATAATTTCGGCGCCGGTATTCAGGGCTTCTTCGGTGCGTTCAATGAATACTTCCTTGTTGCCTTTTTCTGCTTCCTTGAACATTTGTGCTCCGCCGGCACCACAGCAAAGGGCAAAACTGCGGTTCCTGTCCATTTCCACCAGATGATCGCTTACCTGTTCCAGAACAAAACGGGGTTCTTTGTAAATCTCGTTGGCGCGTCCCAGGTAGCAGGGATCATGATAGGTAATCTTTGTATTGTGCAGGATGCTTTCCGGAACCTTCAGCCTGCCTTCACGAATAGCCTGATCGAGGAACTGAACATAATGGATTACTTCATAGTTTCCTCCCAGATCGGGGTATTCATTTTTGAAGGTATTAAAGCAATGAGGGCAAATGGTGAGGATTTTCCTTATGCCGTATTTTTCGAACGTGGCTATGTTCTGGAGGGCCTGCATCTGAAAGAGCATTTCATTGCCGGCACGGCGTGCCGGGTCTCCTGTGCAGGTTTCTTCTGTTCCCAGAATGGCATAGCTGACTCCCATATGGGTAAGTATTTTGGCAAAAGCCCGGGTAACCTTTTTGTACCGGTCATCATAAGCCCCGGCACAGCCAACCCAGAAGAGATATTCGGGCTTTTCACCGCGGGCATGAACTTCTGCCATAATGGGTATGGTGATTGCAATTTTTGACATAGGCAAACAGATTACTGAACCGATTCAGTTACATTCATTTCCAGATCTTTTGTCCACAGAAGACGGTCTTCGGGTGAGTACTGCCATGGTGCCCCGTTATTTTCCATGTAGCTGAACATGGCTTTCAGTTCGCCCGGTGCTGAACCTTCTTCCATTACCAGGTAACGGCGCATATCAACAATCAGGGTAGGATGGTTGATCAGAATAGGGCATTCACGGGCGCAGGCGTTGCAGGTAGTGCAGGCCCAGAGTTCTTCTTCGGTAATATAACTTCTTACAAGGGACTTGCCGTCGTCATAACTTTTCCCGTGCTTCAGCATGCCGGGTCCTTTTTCCTTCATGCGGGCGCGGAGATCCATCATAATTTTGCGCGGAGAAAGCCTTTTGCCGGTAATGTTGGCAGGGCAGACAGAAGTACAGCGGCCGCATTCCGTGCATGAGAGGGCATCGAGGTAGTTTTTCCAGGTAACATCTTCGCAGTCTTTAACCCCGAACCGTTCCGGAGGTGCCTGGGTATCAGACGGGGCAAAAGCCGTATCGGGGTTCAGCATGAGCTTTACTTCCCGGGTCACCTGTTCCATGTTGGGAAGCTTTCCGAGGGGGTCAAGCCGGGCCAGAAGCACATTGGGCACCGACATGAATACATGAAAATGCTTGGAATAGGGCAGTATGTTCGCAAACAGGAAGATCAGCAGGATATGGCTCCACCAGAAAACTTCATGCCAGGTATGCAGGGTCTTGATATCCATCCCGGCAAAGAGCGGCGCAAGGTACCGGCTTACGGGAAATACTCCGGCGGCCGGCTCTGCGGTAAGGTTTTTCAGCTCTACATAAGAGGCATTCATACCCATCAGCGAAACCATCAGCAGGAGAATGAGGGTAAGGGCGATTTTGGCATCAATGTGGGAGATTTTTTTCATTTCGATGCCTTCGAACCGCCGGATGTGGAGGAACAGCCTTCGGAAAAGAAAGACAAGGATGGAAACAGCCACGAGCAGGGCAAACACATCGCCCGAAGCAATAATGATTTTGTAGAGTATGCCAAGTGACTGAAGGGAGCGTTCCGAACCCGATACCCCGTCAATGACCATTTCAATACTTCCGAACAGAATTACGCAAAAACCCCAGAATACCAGAGCATGAAAGAAACCCAGCACAGGCATTCTGAATATGCGCGATTGCCCGAAGGCAACCTTCAGCACCAGTCCAATTCGTTTACCCCAGTCTTTTACCGGAAAAGCGGGCCTGGTCAGTCTGAAAAACCCGATAATCCGCCATGCCGTAAAGCTGAATACCCCGAGGGTGATCAGCAGGGTAATGATGAACGCAATCTGTTTCGTCATGCAGAAACTATTTGTGTTTTATTTCCTTTACCGCTTCCACCAGTTTGGGAAGTACTTTCATGGCATCGCCCACTATGCCGTACTGGGCTGCTTCGAAAATGGGCGCGTCTTTGTCGGTATTGATGGCCACAATAACTTTGGATGAGCTGACACCTGCCAGATGTTGTGTTGCTCCGGAAATTCCCACGGCAATATAGAGGTTGGGGGCAATGATTTTTCCTGTTTGTCCTGTATGTTCTTCATGCGGCCTCCACCCTTCGTCCGATACAGGGCGGGAGCAGGCTGTTGCACCACCCAGAAGTTCGGCCAGTTCAACAAGCGGGCCCCAGTTGTCGGGTGATTTCATTCCCCGGCCTCCGGATACCACAATTTCGGCGTCGGTCAGCAGGAGCTTGCCTGTCTGCTTCTGGGCCTCGGTAACAGTAGTTTTTACAAGGGCTGGATCAACCGGCACAGAAATGGTTTCTATGGAGGGAGCGCCGGGGTTTTCGACAAGCCCAAAGGAATTTTGCGCCAGGGTAATAATCTTCACAGGGGTTTTGATCTCCACATGAGCAAAGGCATTGCCTGAAAAAGAACGCTTGTACACCACAAAGGGGTTTGTGCTCAGCGGCAGTTTGCTGACACCGGCACCCAGCCCTGCTTTCAGCTTCACCGAAAGACGGGGGGCAATGGCTTTGCCGGTATTGTTGTTCGAAAGAACAATCACTTCGGCCTGTTCCCTGGTGGCAACCTGCGCAATGGCTTCGGCATAGGCCTGGCTGTCAAATACCTGAAGAGCAGGATCAGAAAGCGATAAAATTTTCCTGGCTCCGTATTTTCCCAGTTTCTCCAGTTCCGAAGATGCCACGTTTCCGATGCTCAGAACCACCAGCGGCTTGCCCAGCATACTGGCCAGGCCGGCTCCGTATGAGACCAGTTCAAACGAGAGTTTTTTAAAGGAACCATCCCAGTTTTCGGTATATACTAATACTGCCATAGGAATTTTCGTTATAGGTTAATTGAATGAAGGGATTTACAAAACTTTTGCTTCGTTCTGAAGCAGTTCGATAAGCTGTTTGGGATTTTCCGGATCGACAAAAGTGCATTTTTTCCGGGCCGGGGGAAGTTCAAATTCCTGCACGGCTGTCAAAGGTTCCGTGGCAGCAGGCTCCAGCACTTTTATGGGCTTGGTGCGGGCTGTCATAATGCCCCGCATGGATGCAATGCGGGGTTCTTTGGCAATACCTTTCTGCACAATGGCAACAAAAGGCACAGGCACGGTAACGGTTTCCTTTCCTCCGTCCACTTCGCGGGTAAGCACCGGTTTACCATCCCGGATGCTGATGGAAGAAACGGACGAAACTGAAGGGATTCCGAGAAATTCAGCCAGCATGCCCCCAACAGCCGAATTGTTATAGTCGCTCGACTCAATTCCACAGAAAATGATGTCGAAGGGATTGGCTTTGACCACTTCAGCCAGCTGAGCGGCTACGAAGTAAGCATCCCCCGGTTCGGCATTTACCCTGAAGGCCTCATCAGCACCTATTGCCAATGCTTTTCTGATGGTGGGTTCGGCGGAGGCCGGCCCTACATGGGCTACGGCAACCGTCTGGATACCATTGGCCGGATCATCTTTCAGCTCAAGGGCCCGGGTGAGGGAAAGCTCATCCCACGGATTGATGACCCACTGAATGCCATTTGTATCAAGCTTTTTGTTGTTTTCAACAAACCGCACCCTCGTGGTGGTGTCAGGAACATTGCTGATGCATACCAGAATTTTCATACGTGAAATATGGATTAGTTATATTAACTGCCTCATATAGAAGTAAATAATTGCATGTTGTACGGCATGCCTGCCTGCAAATATAACGGAAAATTGAAAAAAGCAAAGAAAGTAACACTGCAGGAGTTTGGAAACATACCTGTTGGTTATATCTTTGGGCCGGAATGTCGGGTTGTTCGTTAAGAAACGATATTGCGGCCATGCTAATATTCAGAAATCATTTCAACCCCGGGGTCTTTATTAAGAGCATAAACATCCGATGGCTTTTGCTTCTTCCTGTAATTACATGCCTGGCATGTTCTCAGAGAGAAAGCAGGAATGGGGTTTCTGTTTTCCGCTACAACGAATCCAAAGGCATTGCCACGCTTGATCCGGCTTATGCGCGTTACCAGGCGCTGGTGTGGCCTGTTACGCAATTGTACAACGGATTGCTTGAATTAACCGACTCCCTGTCAATTGCTCCTTCCCTTGCACGGGAGTGGAATGTGAGCAGGGATGGAACCACCTATACCTTTCACCTCCGGACGGATGTCTGTTTCCACGACGATTCGGCTTTTTCTGCCGGGAAAGGAAGAAAGCTGACAGCCTTCGACGTGGAGTACAGCCTCTGCCGCCTTACCGATCCTTCGGTGGCTTCACCCGGAAGCTGGACATGGAATGAGGTGGACCAGAGCAAACCGGGTACCAGCAAGGGAATAAAAGTACTGAACGATTCAACGCTTGTCATTTATCTGAAGCGCCCGTTCCCGCCCTTTGCCGGCATACTTGCTACCCCGTATTGTTTTATTGTGCCCCGTGAGGCGGTTGAGAAGTATGGGCGCGATTTCCGGTCGCATCCTGTCGGAACAGGTCCTTTCCGCATGAAAGCATGGTACGAAGGTGAAAAGCTGATCCTGGTGCGCAACGAAAAGTATTTTGAAAAAGATGCTTTGGGAAGGCCATTGCCATACCTTGATGCTGTTTCCATTACCTTCATTCCCGACAAACAATCGGAATTTCTCGAGTTTCTGAAAGGGAATCTCGATTTCATTTCCGGGGTGAATGCGGCCTTTAAGGACGAGCTGATCACCCGTTCCGGCCGCCTGAAACCAAAGTACGCCGGGAAAATTGTGCTGGAAACAGGACCCTACCTGAATACCGAATACATTGGTTTCCTTACCGACACTGCCCTTCCGCAGGTGAAAAACAGCGCAGTGCGGTACAGGCTGGTACGCCATGCATTGAACTACGGATTCGACAGGGTGAAAATGATCCGGTATCTGCGCAATGGCATGGGAACTCCTGCTCTGAACGGATTCATCCCGGCCGGTTTGCCTTCGTTTACCGATACCCTCAAAGGCTATCGCTACGATCCGGAAAGGGCCCGCGAACTGCTCAGAAGGGCGGGCTTCCCGGAAGGAAAAGGACTGCCTCCCGTTACCGTTCTCACTACGGGCGATTATGTGGACCTGATTGAATTCATTCAGCATGAAGTGGCCTCTCTGGGAATTCAGCTCAGGATTGAAGTTGCCAACGGGCCCGTGTTCAGGGAATCCGTGTCGAACGGCCGGGCGGCTTGTTTCAGGGGTTCCTGGGTGGCTGATTACCCTGATGCGGAAAATTACCTTGCGCTGTTTTACAGCAGAAATTTCAGTCCGTCGGGTCCCAATTATTCTCACTTCCGCAATGCCGAATTTGACCGCCTTTATGAACAGGCGGCCGCAACGGGGGATCAGGAAGCCCGGTTTGCACTGTACCGGAAAATGGACAGGATCATCATCGATGAAGCACCTGTAATTCCGCTTTTTTACGATAAGGTTGTGCGTTTTGTTCATGCAGGAATTCACGGGATGGAAAGCAATCCCATGAATGCCCTGGTGTTGAAAAAAGTTGCAAAATATCAATAATCTCTTATATCTTTGTCCGTACCAAAACTGAACCAAATCCGGGGTGTGCGGCAGGGCAGCGGACAATGAACAGGCGGAATCCCGAATGTATTGTTTAACAAACGACACCTAACCGATGATGCATCTTGCTTCCTTGTGGAAAAAATGCCATGCTTCCGTCTGCTCTGTGCATTACATGAACAAAGACGGGATCCGCGGCGTTATATCCACCGGATTCAGGATCAACCACTTTATCATCACCGACGACTACAATTATAAACTCGAGGATTTCGGCGAGGTTGGAATATATTTTGTTGCGGAAGACGGCATTACTGTAACTGCCAGTAAAACCCTTCCCTATACTGAATTTACCCATCGCATCCTCAATGCGGCCATCGAGGACCATCAGGGCTTTCTTGTCATTGATGCCAGTTTTGAGGAGTTTGAAAACATTCCTTCCCTTGAAATTGAAAAAGATCCGACCCGGCACAATGGCGACCCGGTTGCTGTGATGGGCTACCGTTACGATCAGTGCAATTTGTCCATTATGAGCGGTATTATCTCGTCGCAGTATTACCTGAACAACCACCATCTTCTCGAGACAGACACTACCGTGCGCCAGGGATGTTCCGGAGCGCCCCTTCTCCATGCCGAAACCGGAAAAGTTGTCGGTATTGTCGGCTACAGGCTTGCTTCCATGCAGCGATCCTATAACCAGTTGATCAAGATAATCAACGATAACATCAAGATGCTGAAGGATGCGGAAGGAAAAATTACCATTCAGGAAATTGACCCCATCCAGGTACTTACGGCCAATCAGAATCAGATAAAACACATGGTGCGGCTGTTCTTTAAAGCCACCGATGTGCGCACGGCTGTTGCCTACGATGTGCAGCACCTGGTGGATTACCTCCACGATATGCACCTCGACCGTGAAGGGTAAGAAAGCTGAAACCTCCTGCCTCTTCAGTCAGCCTGCTTTTTTTCTATTTCCTTCAGTATATTGCTTACCTCTTCTTCTGTATTCCGCAATTTTTCGCGGCAGTAATTAATGAGAAAGGAAACCCTTTTTACCTGATCGGATAGTTCATCCACGTCAAGTTCTTCCTGTTCAATTTTCCTGATGATATCTTCAATTTCGGCGATTGCTTCGCCGTAGCTGATTTTTTTTGCCATAATCTGTTTTCTTCAATCGGGGAGTAAAGGTAATGTAAAAGTTATGACGGTGCCTTTTCCGGGCTCACTTTCGGCCCGGATGGTGCCGCCGTGCTTTTCGGTGAATTCCCTGCAGAGAATCAGGCCGAGGCCGGAGCCTTTTTCCTGGTTGGTACCCTCAGCGGCCGGCATCCGGTTTCTGTCAGAAAACAACCGGTTCACCTGTTCTGGGCGCATCCCAATGCCTGTGTCCTTAACCATTACCTCCAGATAACCGTTGACGCTGGCAGAGTTAATCTCAATGAAGCCTCCGTTACCTGTGAATTTCAGTGCATTGGAAAGGAGGTTCCGTATAATAACCGTCACCATGTTGGCATCGGCCATAACACGGGTCCCCGGGGCAATATGGTTCCGTAAGGAAATGTTTTTACTTGCGGCATACGCATTGACAAGTTTTATGGTTTTTTCGGCAATTTCATGCACATCGACAGGCTGGGGATGAAACGGTACAGTGCCGCTTTGCGAACGGGCCCAGTAAAGAAGGTTGTCGAGCAGGTCATATAACTGCCGGGCCGACTGCCGGATCAGGGAATTGATCTGCTGCAGTTCCTCCCTGCCGATGTTTTCCGGCCGGCGTTCAATGATATCGGTAAATCCAATGATGCCCGACAGAGGATTGCGGATATCGTGGGCAATAATGCTGATGAATTTGTCTTTGGTCTGATTGATTTTTCTCAGGCTTTCTTCCGATTCGGCCAGCTGGGTGTTCATTTTCCTGATGGTTTCATTTTGTTCTGCCAGCATGGCTGCTGTTTTCTTTTTGATGGCATATTGCCGGTAGCCCAGAACAAGGATGATCAGGATCAGCACCATTACCAGCACCAGCAGCCTGTTGATATTTTTCTGGCGATTCAGGGCAATCAGGGCTATTGCCTGTTCCTGTTCAAGTGATTCAATCCGTTGTGTCACCTTTTTCAGTTGTTCGTCGCGCAACTTAATTTCAAAATTGACCTGGCTGAACAGTATCTGCTGTTTTTCCTTTTCGGCATAAATGCTGTCGTGCAGATCCATGTAGCGGTGGAAGAATGTCAATGCCTGGCGGTAGTTGTTGTTGTGTTCATAATAGCCGGCCAGGGCCAGCACGGAGGGCTGCAGAACCTCCCTGTTGCCTGTTTTTTCTGCTGCTTCCAGCGAGCTGAGATACAGTGCTTCCGCTCCGGAATTTCCTGTTTGCATCAGCAGATCGGCTTTTTTTCTCAATCCCATGGCCAGCGACTGAAAATCGGAATAATTGCGGGCCAGAAAGATAAGGGAATCAAAGCATGCTGCTGCTTCTTTCGGCCGGCCTGTCCTGGCCAGAACGCTTCCTTTTTCATTCCATACGGAGATTTTGCCTTTTTCGTCACCGGCCTTTTGATACATGCGGAGGGCCTCGTTGAAATAACGGAGTGCTTCGTCGGTTTTGCCGGCCATGGAACTTGCCCTGCCTGCATTTTTAAGGTACAGAGCTTCGCCGGCATGATCATTCAGGGCTGAAAGGGTTTCAAACGCTTTCCTGTAACCGGCAAGTGCCTCTGAAGCATTGCCGGCGGCAAGAAGGGCATTGCCCCACTGGTTCAGAAGGTAGGCTTTCCGCTCAGGCCCTGCCCGTTCAGGCAGTATGCCGGCAGCTTTTTCGAAATAACTGCTGCTCTTTATGAAATCGCCGATTTTGTAAAACAATCCGCCCAGGGCAGAATAGGCCTGTGAAGAGGAAAGGGAATCGGAAATGCTGAGGGCCGACAGCAATGCCTTCAGAAAGTATTCGTGCGCCGGCACATATTCTCCCGATGCAAGAAGGGCATTCCCCGCCTGAATGCCGGCGTTGGCCACAAGCGACGAATCGCCCAGGGCCCGCGCCAGGTTAAAAGCCCTGTCAGATGCTTCAATGGCTTTTTGTGGTTGCCGGAGGTCGCGGTACACCTGAATCAGATTGATCAGCGAACCAACTGCCCCCAGCGTATCACCGGCCGAAAGCCTTTTTTCCCATGCCCTTTGGTAATAGCCTTCGGCTTCTTTCAGCCTGGCCCGCCTGAAATGGTAAACCCCGAGGTAATGAAATGCATTGGCTTCTCCAAGCGGGTCCTTCAAAACGGTATAATGCTCAAGGCTTTTTCTGAAATACTCTTCCGCCTGGTCAAACTGGTTCATGTCGGTATAAACAATACCCAGATTGAGCAATGTCTGCCCGGTACCCTTGTCGCCATGCACCAGCCGGTACAGATCCAAAGCTCTGGTAAATTGGTTCACGGCATTGTGATAATCATGCTTTTTCCATGCAATACTGCCCATCTGGCTGTAAGTGCCTGCCATTCCGGCTGTGTCGTGCAACTGTGAGTAAATTTCCAGGGCACGCTGTGCTTCCCGGATGGCTTGTTCGAGATTGTTCTTTTCCTTATCGGTTTTTGTTTTTAACAGGTAGAATTTTCCCGTCAGGGCATCCGGTTCTTTCTCGTTGATCAGTCCGGAAGCTTCGCCGAGAAGAACATCTGCCTGTTGAACCTTGTTCAGCTCAAGCTGGGCTTCGGCTTCGTTCAGAAGGGCCGGGAGCATGGCTTTGCGGTCATTTTTCTTCCGGGCTTCCCTGAATTCAGAGGATGCCTGTTCTGCCGTCTTCCTCAAGCGATAGGGCGGAGAAATTACCATGGCCGAATCCTTTTGTGCCGGAAGAGTTACACCGTATGAAACCGGGGAAAAAGCAAGGGGCAGAAAAATGGCCGGAAGAAGGAAGGAGAATATTCTCATGACTGGATTATGGGGGAATTTCTTTTCATTCATAGGGCCAAAAATAAGGAATGTAATCCAATGCGGTACGCTAACCTGAATGCGAATCCTCCTGTCCGGTAACCTTACTCTGTATCTTTCCGTCGGCCAGGCGGGTCACCAGGGCATCACCCGGAGCAACCGAACGGCATGTTTTCAGAACGTTACCGTTAAAGTAGGTGATGGAATATCCTTTTTCGAGCAGTTTCTGAGGATCGGCCAGGGCAATGGTATTTTGCGACAGTTCGAGCCTGTGTTTGTTTTTTTCAAGGCAGTTTTTTGCCGCCGATGCTATCAGGATGGAAAGAATATCGGTTGCGGCCGATTTCCGCGCCAGGAAACGGAGGGTGCTGTGCCCGGTTTCCGAGATCCGGCCGGCAAGGTAATTCTTCCCGGCTGACAGCATGCGGTTTGATGCCACAAATAATCCGGTAACCGTTCTTTCGAGCAGGTTGCTGTGTTCGTGCAAAAGGGAACGAACCAGGAGGGGGATGCGCACAGAAAGATCGTCGAGCAGGTTGCGTTCTGCGTTGAGTATGGAAAGTGCCAGATCGGTTATTTTGTCAGCAGCTTCATCCAGCCGGTTGTCAAACAGCAGGGTTTGATCGATAATGTATCCGGCCACGGCAGTAGGTGTTTTGAGCCGCCGGTGCGCCACAATATCCAGCACAGGTTCGTCTTTTTCATGACCAATGCCTGTAAGAACCGGCAGGGGAAACTGCGCCACATGGCTGGCGAGGCGGTAATCGTCGAAAATGCTCAGTTCCGACTGGGCACCGCCGCCGCGCACAATAACAACCACATCGTATTTTTCCGTCTTTTTAGCAATCCGTTCCAGCGCACTGATCAGGGAAGAGGGAGCCTCCTCACCCTGCATAACCGCAGGAAATAGGGTGATATCGTAACGGAAGCCGTATTCATTATTGACAAGATGATCGACAAAATCCTGATAGCCGGCAGCGGTCTGGGAGGATACGACGGCAATACGCTGGGGAACCAGGGGAAAGGGAAGCTCCCGGTTCATATAGAGTACTCCTTCTTTTTCAAGGCGGGCAATGGTTTCTGCTTTCCTGCGCGCCAGGTCCCCTATGGTGTACGTGGGGTCAATGTCGTTTACCAGCAGGGAAAACCCATACAGCTCGTGGAACTGAACGGTGACTGATACAAGTACTTTCAGCCCGGCGGAGAGGGTGCGCCCTGTGGTGAGCTCGAAATAAGGACCGAGCATCCTGTAGCTATAGGCCCATATGATGGCACGGGCACGGGCAATGATTTTGTCGGTAAGGCTGTCTTTTTCAATCAGTTCCATGTAGCAATGCCCGCTGGCATTGATCTTCAGTTCCGAAATTTCTCCGGTAACCCAGTAGGAATCAGGAAAGGCTTCCCGAATGGATTCCTGAATGGTTTTGTTGAGTTCGAACAGGGAAAGAATGTTGGGACGCATAGGAGGATCATTGTTTGATAAACCGCAGGGTTGCATGACGGGTGGCGTCGGTGTAGCGAAGAAGATAAATGCCCGGAGTCAGGTGACGGATGTTCAGCGGCAGGATGAACGGAGCCGTATGGCAATCCCGGTAAGCATTTTTCCATACCATGGCTCCTGTCGTACTGAAAATTTCAATTGTCATTTCTGCGGATGGTTCAAAGTAAACCGCCAGGTTCAAGTAATCACGGGCAGGATTGGGAAAGAGGCTGATCTGCCCTGAATCGGTTTTCATGCGCATCATCTGCCGTGCTATCTGAAGGGCTTTGCTGAAGTCAGGAATGCCATAGCCTTTGAGTGTGTCAGGAGCATCGTACTGGCTTGCGCTCATGAGAATGGCTGAACGGAGTTCAGAGGGGGTGAGGGAGGGTTCCGCCTGCCAGAGGCATGCAGTGAGGCCTGTTATCACCGGTGAAGCGAAGGAAGTTCCGCTGCCGGGCGAAAAACTTCCTGCGGTATTCTGAACAAAGGTTCCTACCCCCATGGCCACCACATCGGGTTTAATGCGTCCGTCAGAAGAGGGGCCTCTGCCGCTGAAAGAAGCCAGGGTACCGGTAGCAGTAACGGCACCTACCGCCAGGATGCTGTCGGCATCAGCCGGTGCTGAAATGTACTTCCAGCTTTTATTTCCTTCGTTGCCGGCACTGATAATCACCATCATGCCTTTCCTTGCGGCCATCGAAGCGGCGCGGCTTACCAGGGCAGTTTTCCCGTTCATGTCGCTGTACGTATGGTTTTGCGAGGGATCATCAAATACCGTGTAGCCAAGGGATGCATGGATTATATCGGCCCCGGCACTGTCAGCAAATTCCGCCCCGGCAGTCCAGTAATATTCTTCCACAATGTATTCGCCTGAAGTGTTTTCGGTGCGCAGAAGGTAATAGGATGCTTCGGGCGCTGTTCCTATGTACTGCCCCGGAACATTTCCGGCCATAATCGATAAAACCTGCATTCCATGCGGATGGTCCTCATAAACCCCTGTTTCCGGGGCAACAAAATCACGTGTTCCCAATACCCTGTGGTCGTCATAAAGATTCCTGAAGGCAGGAAGGGTATCGGCATGGTAAAAACCGGCGTCCAGCACGGCAATATGAATTCCTCTGCCCCGGTATCCAAGGGCATGAAGCGTGTCGCCTTTATGAAGGTGGATTTGCGTATAGGCAACCCCGTAGTCTGTCTGGCTCAGGGGAGATACCGCACCGGAAATTGATTCCTGACTCCACTTGTCATGAAATGCTTTCTGTGGTTGGGAAACAGGTTGTGCCTTGCGGACGGAAGCAACAAACGGAAGTTGCAATGCCTTGCTGATCAGCGAGGTGTCGTTGGTTGCCACCACGGCAAGGTTGAACCAGCGCGAAGTGCAGACTACCTGCAGTCCTGAATTCCGGAGGCTGTCGAGATATAACCGGGTAACAGGCAGATCGGAAGAATCAGGAGCGATGTGGAGGCGGATTCTTCGTTCAATGGCACGGGCCGAGAGAAATTCCTGCGGCCTGCTCAGGGAGCATTGGTTCCCGGCTTTGCCGGCAAAACGGATGGCATAGTACCCCGGGGCAATCTGTGCCGCAACAAAATGCCGTCCCGGAAACGCCAGGAGCAAAAGAAGGTAAATCAGCCGTAACGATGCAGGGCGCCGGGTCACTGTTTTTCTATATTGAGAAAATTGGTTTCGTCGGGCTCGGGATACCGCCCCTGGGCTTCCTGAATGCGCTTGTAATATTCATCGGCTATCTTGTCGAGCGGTTCCGGGTTGAGAGGAACTCCTTCGCGGTAAGAAATCACCATTTTTACACTGCCCTGTTCATCATAATAGGTCCAGTCGCCTTCCATGAGGTTTTCGCTGAAGGCCCCGTTGATTTCCACCTGGCCGTTCTCGTAATAAATGATGAAAGGCCCGTTTCGCTTGTCATTGACGTAAACGGCACGCAAACGGGGCTTGCCCGAGTCGAAATACTGTATCCAGTTTCCGTGTTTCCGGTCGTTATGGTATTCAACTTCTTCAAGCAGTTCGCCGGTATCGTAATATTTCCGGGTGATGCCTTCCCTTTTGCCGTTCCGGTAGGATTCCTCGGTGGAAAGTTTACCCGTATAATAAGAATAGTACTTCCACAGGCTATCTTTGGAAGTTTCCATATACCATCCTTCCGCAGCCAGGGCTCCGTTGTTGTAATACAGGGTGGCATGCACCCGGGGGCTTTTTTCATAATAATACATGCGGGCTTTGACAAGTCCGTCGTCGTAATACCGTATCAATTCCCCCACCGGTTTTCCGGCCGAGAAGTACCCCTTGTACCTTACGGCGCCATTGGGATAATACTGTTTCCACCATCCGGTTTTTCGTCCGGCATTGTCGGTCTGGTTGAACAGGGTATCACCCTGCAGGGGCATAGCCGAAAGGTGCGTACTTAGCTGAAAAAGAAAGAGAAGAAGGAAGGTCCGCTGCTTCATAGTCTCCGGAATCATTTTATCTATGCAAAGATGCTATGAAAATTTCATATAGTTGTTCATTACCCGTTTCTGAATACAAATTGGCAGGGTAGCGGGAAGTATCAACCGGTTGATCTGCAAATGAGCAACCTGAAAAAGCTGGTTTGGGTCCCTCTTAACCGGATTTTTTTCGGTATCAAACCGTATTATTCGCCAGGGTGAGGTACTTCCATCCAGTCGCCATTTTCTTTGATAACCTGAATCAGTTCGGCGATGGCGTTTTCTTCGGGGATGTTTTTCCGAACGGGATTTTTCCCTTTGTAGATCGTCACACGGCCCGGGCCGGCCCCCACATAGCCGTAGTCGGCATCGGCCATTTCTCCGGGGCCGTTAACAATACAGCCCATTACGGCAATTTTGAGGTGGGAAAGATGGTGCGTATGTTCTTTCACCTTGCGGAGCACGTCCATGATGTTGAAAAGGGTACGTCCGCAGGAAGGGCAGGCGATGTATTCGGTACGGAAGGTGCGCAGGCGGCAGGCCTGAAGGATGCCCATAGCGGCTGAAACAACCGTTTCCTGTGCTATGGTGCCGGCATTCCTGAGCCAGATGCCGTTGGCCAGCCCGTCGATCAGTGCGGGTGCGGCTTCGGCAGAGGCCTGGATGCGAAGTGCGTCGGCATCGTCTGTGGCATAGTTCAGATTGAGAATAACCCGATTGCGAAGGGAGGATTTCTCCATCAGGCTCAGCGCTTCGCGGAATTCGGCCGAAGGATGGGGCGAGAAGGACTGAAGAACGATCAGCACAGAGGGTGTATTTTGCAGAAGGGGAAGGATGGGGGTGAGGGTGGCTGGCGAGGCGAGAAGGGCTATTGGCCGCTGGCTGCCGGACGCCGGCTCGTGCGGTTTTGTTAACCGGGATTCCTGGGGTTGACCGGCCGGGGCAGAGGGGGCAGGGAGGCTGGGGAGAATGCGGGTAACAAAGTGTTGGAAGTGCCCGGCCGGTATAAGGGGCATGATGAGGGGGAGGTCCGTGAACAGATCGGCCCAGGCTTCATGATCGCACAGATACATCTGCCCGGGCATCAGGTTCAGGAGCAGGGAAGGTTTGGTGAGAAAAAGAATGTCGGGCGGGGTCTGGCAGGGCGATGTTCCGTCGGCGCTGTCGGCTACAACCAGGGCGGTAACGTGGCCGGGAAGAGGGGTTACCGGACGGGGCTCAAAAGATGTTTTTCCCGGACCGGCTTTCTGTTCCGGTTTCCCTGCCGTTTTCCACTTTTCAGCCAGTTTCACCAGGTGCTGTGCTACGGGAATTTCCTCTACAGGGTCTTCGGTGAGGGAAACGCGGATGGTATCACCGATTCCTTCGGCCAGCAGGGTGCCGATGCCGGCTGCCGACCGGATGCGGCCGTCTTCCCCTTCACCGGCTTCGGTTACGCCAAGGTGCACGGGATACAGCGCTCCTTCGGCTTTCATTTTCTGCACCACCAGCCGGGTGGCATATACCATGATGCGCACGTTGCTGGCTTTCATCGAAACCACCAGGTTGTGGAAGTTCTCTTCGCGGCACAGGCGGATAAACTCCATGGCGCTTTCAGCCATTCCTTCGGGGGTATCGCCATAGCGGGCCATCATGCGGGCGCTGAGAGAGCCATGGTTCACCCCGATGCGGAGGGCTGTGCCGTGTTCACGACAAATAGCAAGCAGGGAGCGGATGTTTTTCCGGATCTGTTCCTGCTCGGCCAGAAAAACTTCTTCTGTATATGCCTCCGGCGGAAGCGGACGGCCGGTACCGTAATTTCCGGGATTGATGCGCACCTTTTCCACCAGGCGGGCGGCAGTTTCTGCCACGACCGGATTGAAATGCACATCGGCGCAGAGGGGCTGGTGATACCCTCTTTCCCGCAGGATGCGGCGAATGTTGGCCAGGTTCTCTGCTTCCTCCAGATTGCGGGTGGTGATGCGCACCAGCTCCGCTCCGGCGTTAAACAACCGGATGCACTGCTCCACCGTCGCCGTCGTATCCATGGTGGGAGTGTTCGTCATTGACTGGATCAGGACGCGGGAACCGTCTCCGATGTGCACGTTACCGATTCGAACCTTCATTTTCATAATTAATTTTCAATGGTATGATGGAACCCACATGTTCGGCATTTTATTACCGCTGTGTTTGTGTTTGTAAAACATGTGGGTTTCATAATCTGTTTTGTAAGCCGATGAAACTGAGCGTAAAGCGTAAAGCGTAAAGAAATGCCGTTCATCAGTTTATTCTCCGTTAACGTTCTACCCATTTGTTTGCTCGAAACTAAAAAATCTCAAATCAAAAGTCACAACTCACAAATCACAAATACCAAACCACAGAACCCAGATCCCAGAGCTCAAATCAAAAATCCAAAATCAAAATTCACAACTCACAAATTTAAGCCCAAAACACTGGAACAATGGAACCCTGGAACCTTGGAACCCTGGAACCCTGGAACCTTGGAACTCTGGAACTCTGGAACCTTGGAACTCTGGAACTCTGTAACCTCATTAGTAAGCACTCGAAAATCACTGAAAATTTCCTATTTCCAATTTCCTCTACGAAATTACGCTATAAAAGCTAAAACACATTAATAGGAAATGGGAAATCGGAAATCCTTGAAACCCTGGAACCCTGGAACTTTGGAACTCTGTAACCCCTTCCCGCATGCATTCACACCAATCTCCATTCCGTTCCCTGCTTTGTGTCTTTTATTTCAATGCCCAGTTTCAGCAGGGCGTCGCGGATCCGGTCGGAGGAGGCAAAGTCTTTTCGCTGGCGGGCTTCCTGCCGGAGCCGGAGCACAAGGTCCACCAGAGCCGGAAGCCGGTCGTCCGTTCGTCCTGCCTTTTCAGCCTGTAAGCCCAGTATTTCCTGTCCGTAAGTGCGGAAGACCCGCTTCAGGTTTTCCAGATGGGTTGCATCAATGGATGCTGTGCCCTCAAGAAGCTGGTTAATGACCTTCACCTGTTCAAACAGCAGGGCGATGAGCACCGGGGTATTGAGATCATCGTTCATGGCTTCCCTGCAGGCTGCCTCCAGCTGTGAGGTATCCACCGTGCCGGAAGGAGAAGGAGATATGCGTTCCAGGTTTTCCATAGCCAGCAAAAGGCGTTCGAGGCCTTTCTCAGCGGCCTGGAGGGCTTCGTTGGAGAAGTCGAGGGTACTGCGGTAATGCGCCTGGAGGATAAAAAAGCGCACGGTCATAGGACTGTAAGCCTTCGCCAGCAAAGGATGCCGGCCGGAGAACAGTTCCTGGAGGGTGATGAAGTTGTTGAGCGAGCGGGCCATCTTCTGCCCGTTGATGGTGATCATGTTGTTGTGGATCCAGTAGCGCACGGATTCCTTTCCCCGGGCGGCCACGTTCTGGGCAATCTCGCATTCATGATGCGGGAAGAGCAGGTCCATGCCTCCGCCGTGGATGTCGAACACTTCGCCGAGGTATTTGGTGCTCATCACCGAGCATTCGAGGTGCCAGCCCGGGTATCCCTCGCCCCAGGGCGAAGGCCAGCGCATGATGTGGGCCGGATCGGCTTTCTTCCAGAGGGCAAAGTCGTAGGGACTCCGTTTTTCTTCCGTGCCCGAAAGGTCGCGGGTATAGCTCAGGAGGTCGTCGAGCACACGGCCCGAAAGCTTTCCGTAATGGTAGTCTTTGTTGTACCGCTCCACATCGAAGTAAACCGAACCGTTCACCTCATAGGCATAACCGTTGCGGAGGATTTCCTGCACCATCTGCTGCTGTTCGATGATGTGGCCCGAGGCCATGGGTTCGATCGAAGGGGGGAGGGTGTTGAGCAGTTGCATGTTGTAGTGAAAGGAATTCATATAGCGCTGGACAATCTCCATCGGCTCGAGCTGTTCGAGGCGGGCCTTTTTGCCGATTTTGTCCTCGCCGCTGTCGGCGTCGTTTTCCAGGTGGCCTACATCGGTAATGTTGCGCACATAGCGTACCCTGTAACCCAGGTGCTGAAGCCAGCGGAAGAGAATGTCGAAGGTGATGGCCGGGCGGGCATGGCCCAGGTGGGTTTCGCTGTACACCGTGGGGCCGCATACATACATGCCCACAAAGGGCGGGTGCAGGGGCTCAAAGGGTTCCTTTCTGCGGGTAAGCGTATTGTAAAGGTATAACGGGGACTGCATGGGGCATTTTTTTAAAGTGCAAACTTAATAAATAGTTTTAAGTTGCCCCGATTACTTTTATTTAGGATAATTCAATGAATCCAAAATAAGGGGCTTCGCCCCTAAAACCCTGAGTTACTTTCTTTCCTTGATACACCCGATTCATGTATTGGTCATACATGAATCGCCTTTCAGGCCGCTTCCACTGCGTTTCAGTGGGGTTTGTCCGGATGCCAACCCACAAGGCCTACCCACTGCGCATCAGATCGTTTGCTCTCCTGATGCGCAATCCGGGCTTAACCGGCCGCTTTCACTGCGTTCCAGCGGGGTTTGCCCGGATGCTTCCGCGCAAAACCAGCCCACTGCGCATCAGTTCGTTTGCTCTCCTGATGCGCAATCCGGGCTTAAGAAAGTAACCAAATCCCGCATAAGAAAATCTACCAGTTGGCTTTTTTGATTTCAAGGGGCTCTGCCCCTTAAACCCCGGTTACTTTCTTTCCTTGATGAAAGAAAATAACCAAATCCCGCATAAGAAAATCTACCAGTTGGCGGTGAGGCCAACTGTAAGATTTTCTATCGCGGGAAAGGCAAAACAAAAGCCTTCCCGCTCTGCCAGAATGTTGGAATTACTAGCAAAATGGAATTTTAAAGGCGTGCTTAGTAAGGCGTGAAGTTTAATTACTTACTGATCTACCCGTTGGGGAAGAGCAAAGGGCAAGGGAGCCTTTAAAATAAATCCCCTTAAAGGGAATTTTGCTGTAATTCCAAACATTCTGGCATTCACTGCCTGCCCTGGCTCCCCTGTTTTGCCCTGGTCCACGCGCTTTGGATTTACGTTCAGGAAAGAAATTCCTTTTCAGAAACGGGATTAAGCTCTTGCTCCGGCCCTTAGCAAGCCTGTGGGGGGACGTCCACGATTGGTGCGGGCTGAGGCCGGGTTGGTTATGGACTCTGGTTTAGGTACCTGACGAAGAGGCCTCAGCCTTCAATCGTGGAGACTTTTTTTGGTTACTTTTTTGTGTAGCTGACAAAAAAGTAACTCAGGGTTCGGGGTGAAACCCCGCATAACTCTTTGCATAAAGTCACTTGCACCAGTATGTATTGTTCTGCTGACAGGGAAATGCTAGATTCAGAGAACCTCTCACATAAGAAGTTACCCTTTAACCCCACTTAGCCATTTGACGAAAAACTAACCAGGGTCTAAGGGGCAACGCCCCTTACCCTTGAAATCAGCCTTCGTTTATATCCTCCCCCAATCCTTTAAAACCCTCTTTTTCCCCCTTCATCAAACCCCCCTAACTTTTTGATTAAATTAACGTAAAATGGATTAACTTTACCGGGTTGATGACTTAGGATGATCTGAAAAACGTTCGGATGTGAGTGCACTGTACGGGTATATACGCTGGGGCGGCCGGCCTGTGGCTCCGGAATCCTTTTCCCGGATGAAGGAAACCATGACTAACTATCCGCACAACGGTTCCTTCGAATGGAAAAGCGAGGAGTGCATGCTTGGCCACATTCTCCAGTGGGATACCCCCGAATCGCTCCACGAACAGTTTCCCCTCCTCGATTCCTCCGGAAATACCGTCTTTATGGCCGCAGGCCGTATTGATAACCGCGAAGACCTCTTCCGCCTGCTGGCTGTTCCCCACCCCGAACGGGAAGGGATGACCGACGGACAGCTCATGTTCCGCGCCTACCTTGCCTGGGGAAAGGAAGCCTGCGGCAAAATGTACGGCGACTGGAGCTTCTGTGCCTGGCACCGGAAGGAACGGAAGCTCTTCCTTGCCCGCGACCACGGCGGCATCATGGCCCTGTATTATTACGCGGGCAAAGACTTTCTGGCTTTTGCCTCCACCCTGAAAGGCCTTCTGTGCCTTCCGGAAGTGCCGAGAGATATTAACGAACTGCGCGCGGCGCAGATTCTTACCGCCTGGCCCGGCGACGGGGAAGCTACCTATTACCGGCACATCCTGAACCTCAAGCCCGGCCATTTTCTTGAAGTACAGAATGGCAATGTGCAGAAAGCCATGTTCTGGGAACTCACCGAACAGCCCGAACTGATCCTGCCCAAGGAAGAAGATTACTACGAGCGGTTCAGGGAACTTTTTGCAGAGGCGGTACGGGCCCGCCTGCGCAGTTACAGGAATGTAGGCATTCAACTGAGCGGGGGCTACGACAGCACCTCCGTGGCGGCCATGGCGGCTATGGAACTGGCAAAGCAGAACAAGGAACTGTATGCCTTTACTTCCGTTCCCTATTACAAGGATTGTCCCGTGCCGAAGGGGAGAATAGCCGACGAAGGGCCCCTGGCTGCCTCGCTGGCAAAGAAATACCCCAACATAAGGCATTTTCTGGTGGATGCCGCAGGGTACAATGTTCTGGAAGCCATTGACAGGGCCGTTGATATGTTCTGCGAACCCATGCACGCCGCCGGAAACCAGTACTGGATACAGGCCATTTATGACAAAGCCCGGGAAAACGATGTGTCTGTTTTACTGAATGCCCAGGGAGGAAACGGGGTGATCAGCTGGCCCACAGGCAAGCCAAGGCTGTATGCCATGGGAGGGCTTCCGTGGCTGAAATTCCGCGTAAAATCGGTGTTGAAGGATGTCCGCACCCTGACAACCCGTCCTCTGCATTATTGGTATCCGTTTCTGGACTATTCCTACATCAGCATTCCCTTTGCCCGGCGCAACGGTTTGCTGGAAAAGATGAAAGCCGCAGGCCACGACCCCCGCTTCCGCAGTCAACGACCCTTTAAACAGGCCCAGCGTCATCTGATGGACATCTGTCTGCTCAATGCCTATTCCCTTCATTACAGAATGTCAGTTGATTATGCCATTGTCTCTCCCGATCCCTCAGGCCATATTCCCCTGATGCAATTTATGCTCTCAGTGCCGGAACCCATTTACAGAGCCAATGCCTACCGCCGGATTTTTATCGGGAAAGCCATGGATGGTTTCTTGCCTTCTGAAATCCTTTCCTCCAAAGGAAAAGGCCTTCAGGCGGCCGACCTGATGGAACGATTCAAAAATGTAACATCATTTGATACTTTTGACTTTCTAAATTTGAATGGAAATGCTGTATTTCTTGACAGAAAAAAAATTGCCGGTTCTGCTTATAAATTTCAAATAAACGAATTGAATGGCAGAATGAATGAAATAAATCACTTTTTACGGGTATATGGATTTGCAAAAATGAATTAAAATGAAAAAGGAAAATTACATAGAAAAAAATTTCCGAAAGGTCTGGATTAAGCCTGCATTGATTGTCGGAAAAGCAAAAAAAACAGAGGAAGCCGCTGATAATGGTGACGATGGTATTTTGAACTTTGGTTCATAAAGTATTTCAAATTAAATCCTTAAATTATGTTTCGTAAGTTGTTGTTAGTACTGTTTCTGTTAATGGTTGCTCTTTTTTCTTTTTCGCAGTCTGTTTTCTACGGCACGTCTTTTGGCGGCCCGGGTGAAAACAGAGTTTTCAAATCCACCATTGATACGGGCAATAACATTTATCTTGCAGGCTATTTTACCGGAACAGTGAATGCGGGAGGAGTAAATTACACGGCATACGGGGGAACGGGTTATGATATTTTTGTGTCAAAGTACGATGAAAACGGAAATTTCCTATGGTTCAAACAAATAGGGAGTTCTGCCAAAGACGATTATGCTGACGGCCTGACCTTGATGACCAGGGATTCCATTTTGGCCATAGTAGGCGGGTTTTCCGGGGCGAGTTGTGATTTTGGCAATGGTTTTGTTTTAAATAATGAAAATGCGGGAACTTACGAAGCCTTTCTTGTTACCATCAATACCAGTTCAGGGGTTACTCTTAATGCCAAAAAAATTGCTTACGGAAAAAATCACGAAAGACCCCAGGCGATTAAGGAAGATAAAAATGAAAACCTTGTTATAGTTGGCCTTTACCAGGGGCTGTATTCAACCTATTTTACTCCCTCCGATTCCGTACAATGCATTGGCCCGCAGAATTACTTTTTCCTGCAACTGGATAAAAACCTCAACCTGAACTGGGTTAAAACCTACCGGGGGAATAATGGGGTCAATAAACTGTTTTCATTGGATGTTGACAACGATGGCTACTATATTGCCGGTACCAACAAAGATTCCTTGTATCTGGATATTAAAACCCTGGTGAGCCGGAGCGGTTCGGCTGATATGTTCCTCTACAAAACCGATTTCAACGGAAATGGCCAGTGGATAAGGAGTGTGAAAGGAAGCAGTGATGATTTTACTGTATATGCAACCTGCGACCGGCAGGGGCATGTGTACCTGAGCGGGTATTTTGCCAGTACCGATCTGCAGGTTGATTCACTCGAAAACCTTCCTTCCCAGCAAATAGCCTGGAGCAAAGGAAGCAACGACATTTTCTTTGCCAAATACACCACAGGCGGGGAACTGCTCTGGTACGGAACCGAGGGCAGTACCGGCGATGACCGGCTTACACGCCTGAATACCAACGGAAAGTATATTGTAATTGCAGGGCAGTTTTCCGGCCCCATGACCCTGCGCAACGAGGTGCTTACCCCGCGCGGAGGAACCGACGGCCTCAGCATTGTGTACGAAGAAAATGACAACCTGCTCTATGCCATTCCCCTCGGGGGAAGCGGAACTGACGTTACCCAGACCTGTGTAATCGACAGCAAGGGGAATTACATCTTTATGGGCAATTTCTATTCGCCGGTTCTTTATCTCACCGATACCTACACCCTTACTAACGCTACCCCCAGTACACGCGATGTGTTCATTGCCAAATACGATAAGGCCAGCATATCC
>JAAYUG010000068.1 GCA_012517825.1 Bacteroidales bacterium
ATTGGCTACCAGAACATTTGGTGTTGACGCCCGCTATGACCAGAAGTGGTATACTTTTGGTCCGTTCAATCCGACCGAAGGAGAATTCGTTGAACAGTTCAAAGGCTACATCATAAAAGTTATAGCTGAAGGCGTTAGCGGCGACGACGGAAATCTTTACCGTTATTTTTTGTCCACATCGCCTGATGAAAATAAACCTGTCGAAGGCGGAAATGCCTTTACCTTTGAATATTGTTTCCGTCTGTGGGATGATCCCAAACAGATTTCCGTTATCTATCCCTATATTGATGACAGAACAATCAATGTAAGGGAGTCTAATTTTGACTGGGATGATGATGGTTATATTCTGATAACTTCTGTGATGAGAAAAAGTCAGCCACTTCCTGTTTCAAACGAAGATAACTGGGTGGAAAGCGATTTTAAGATTTTTGATAAGGAGCATAATACATCATTGGCAATCAGTATGATCAAAAAGAATTCGCCAGTTGTTCGGAATAACAATGTCGTTATGCATATACGAAACCAGTACAATGAGGCATTGAAATTTTATTCCTCCCCGATAGGTGGAATTCCAAAGCCTATTTATGGTATTGGTGTCAGGTAGATAAATGAATAATACATGAGGCTATTTTTTCGTTTGCGGCTTATTCTGATATTTTCAGGATTTATTTCTGCCAGTCTTTTTTCGCAGCAGATCCGGTTCAAGGTTTATTCCCGGGACCAGGGAATCATGAATCCCTTTGTTTATTCAGTATCCCAAGACAAAAATGGCTTTTTGTATCTGGCAACAGGGGAAGAGGTTTACCGCTTTGATGGTTTTACCTTTGTTCCGGTACGTTTTCAGAAAGAAGAACTCAAAGCTTATGCCACAAGGGTTTTTAGCGATGATAAGGGAAATCTCTGGTTTGGAATGAGCAATGGCCAGGTTTTCATTTGGGACGGAAAAAGCAGCCGGCGGATCAATATTCCCTCAGGAGTTACCTCCCAGATAACGGAAATTCAAGCCGACAAAACAGGGATCAAATGGATAGTAACCCAGCAAAACGGTATATTCGGGATTACTGAGAATGAGCAGGTTATACGATGTGATTCCGTTTTGCCGGGTAAAACTTTAACCTCTGCACTTTTTACGGGTGATAACAATCTATTTATTGCTGCCGATGACGGGATATATATATTCACGCTTTCCGGAAATTCCCGTTGTCCGGTATGGAAAGGGAAAATAGAAAACTTTCCAGAAACCAGGGTGAATAAATTAATTCAATTGCAGTCGTCTGAAGGCATTCTTGCAGCAACGGATGATTACGGCCTATTGAAAATTGATATTGAAGCCCCTGGCGGAAGTTCTTTTAGGGTGAGTGATTTCGGAAAAGGCTTTGGCATCGATCAACAGAACATTACATCAGTTTTTGAAGATACTGACCATAATATCTGGGTTTCTGTTTCCGGCGGGGGAGTTATTGAAATTCTCTGGGACCAGCAAGCTGGCAAGCATTCGGGTGTAAGGCGTTTCAATACATCCAACGGATTACCGGTCAACTACATCCGGTCGTTTTTTCAGGACAGGGAAGGCCAGATCTGGATGGCTACTTACGGGAACGGGGTTGTTTCTTTCACGGATGAAGCACTTCAGTTTTATGATTTTTCCGGGTTTACAGGGAAAAATATTACTGCTGTTACCGTTCGGGGAACCGATCTCATTCTGGCAGGTCAAAAAGGAGTTCTTGTACTGAATAAAAACACCCTGATGAACAGGTTTTTTGTGCCGGCAGGAACAAAAGGACTTCCCTCCGACAGGATCACTGCGATGTTTACTGACAGGAGAGGCCTTGTGTGGTTGGGCACTTCTGAAAGTGGTTGTTATCTGTTTGATGTGAATGCTGTTTCTTTCCGACGTATATGGTTTTCGGGAAATGCTGTCGAAAATGTCATCAATCATATTAACGGAAAAGGTGACAGTATATTTATTGCAACCAACGGTGGCCTGGTAATAATGGATCTGGTGCGCAATACCTCCGTTTTATTAACTATGGCAGATGGGTTGCCATATAATATCATTCAGTCGGTGTATGTCGACAGGAAGGGAAAAGTATGGCTTGCCTGTGCCAGCAAAGGTATTTTCAACCTGAGTGACCATACTTACCGTTCGGAAGGTATATCCGCTTTAATTGAATTTTCAGCCATTGCTCAGGATACCAGCGGCAACTATTGGGCAGGGACCCTGGGTCAGGGAGTTCTGTGTTTTCTCCCTGATACCCTTTTTCAGGTTAATTCCGCCTCCGGTTTGGGATCAAATTATGTTTACGGGGCTGTTTCAGACCGTGATGGTGAAATCTGGCTCGGGCACAGGATGAGCATCAGCCGGATTGATCCCGTAAAAAAATCAGTAAAAGTATTTGACAAAGCCTATGGGTTTACTGCCGATTGCAATCCAAATGCGCTTGTTTCAGATCCCGGCGGGGTATTATGGATTGGGACTACTGAAGGCCTTGTCGGTTATAATTTGAACAAGGAAAAGAAAACGAATATTCCCCCGGTTATAAACATCGTTTCATTACGCATAGATGATAAAGAATACGATCCGGCTGGAAGGATCGTTTTACCCTATGGTTCCCACCGTGTTCGCATTGAGTTTATTGGGTTGAATTTCCGTTCACCGGAACGGGTCTTTTACCGGTATCGAATGAAAGGATTTGATCCTGAATGGACGGATGCCGGAGGGAATCGTTTTGTCAATTACAACAATCTGAGGGAAGGCAAATATGCTTTCGGGCTAATGGCCTGTAACGACCAGGGAGACTGCAGTGAAAAAGAATCGTTCTTTACCATAGAGGTTCGGCTTCCGCTCTGGAAGCAATGGTGGTTCCTTTTGACAGTGCTGGCGTCAACTGCACTTGCTGTTTATGGCATTATGTACTATCGTCAGAAGCAGACTGAAGAGTACAATAAAAGGCTGGAAGCTGAGCTTGTCGAGCGTACACGCGAAGTGGTGCAGAAAAAAGAGGAGATTGAACTGAAAAACAAGGAAATTATACAGAGCATTGAATATGCCCAGCGCATTCAGCAAAGCATGCTTCCTTCAGCCACTCAGCTGGAGCAATATTTTACCGGATACTTTCTGTTTTACCGTCCCCGTGATATTGTCAGCGGAGACTTTTACTGGTTTGATAAACTCAAAGACAACCGGTTCCTGCTGATTTGTGCCGACAGTACAGGACATGGTGTTCCCGGAGGGTTCATGTCGGTGATGGGCACTACCCTCATAAAAGATATATGTTATCGCAGCGACCTTGAATCTCCTTCTGAAATGCTGGCTCTGCTGGATCATGAAATTCATCGCCGCCTCAATCAGAATATAGAAGCTGAAAGGTCGAATGATGGAATGGACCTGATTTTGTGTGATATCAATCTGGACACCTATGTCGTCCGGATCGCTTCGGCCATGCGTCCCGTGATTCTTTACATCAACGGAGAACAGATGTATATACCCGGCAGTAGAAATTCTGTGGGTGGCACGATTATTAGTAGTGATGACAAAGTTTTTGAAGACAGAGTTTATGCAATGTCGAAAGGCGATCTCATTTACATGTTTTCTGATGGATATACCGATCAGTTTGGGGGTCCTTTGGGTAAGAAATTCAAAATTGCCCGTCTGAGAAATCTTTTGAAAGATATTCATCAGAAACCCATGACAGAGCAATACCAGCATATTAAAAGCAACTTTGATTTATGGAAAGGAGATCAGCCACAGATCGATGATGTTCTTTTCCTCGGTTTTCAGCTGTAAGAAAGGATTCTCCTGAAAGGCTATGGATTGAACTTCCATGGCACATCTTATAAGCAATGTACCCCGAAGGGGTGGCATTATAAACAGCCCATAATGCAGCCCCTTCGGGGCTTTTGATGCCTTTTTTACCATTCGATTTTACTTCCCAGCTACCGGTTATGAAATGGTATGATTATATCGCTGAACCCACCCCGGCCGACGCAATTATGGACAGATTGGCAGGAAATGCTCACAGAATAGGATTGAAAGGAGAATCATTACGCAAGAAAAAATCAGAAAACTAAATTCATCGTCAATATGGGTGGCTCAATTTGTCCGGAATAATCAATGGGAGTATTATAAAGAAAGGTTTTCTGATTTTTACTTCACCACAATTTTTTCCTGATGCAAGATATTGCCGCTCTTGTCCTGGTACCTTATAATGTAAATGTCTTTTGACAATTTCGACAAATCGAGCTTGGTACAATCAGTAAAAATGCATACTTTTTCACCGTCCAGCGTGTAAATCTCTGCCCGTTCAGCTTTATTCCTCATGACGTAAGTTTGATTTAAGGTTTACCTGATGTACGTGCCGCTGTCTTTTCTGGTTCCAATTTTTTAATCAACGGAGGTAAAGAAGGGATAAACGTGTATTTTTTGATGATGAGCTGAATCATTACCTTACCAGATTTGACTGCAACTTTTCGGCCTGAAGGTGAATAAAAATTCACTTCAGAACCGGGAGCAGGTTGACGGAAGGCTTAGCTTTGCTCAGGCTTTTTCAGGGCGGCTGAAGGAAACGAATTGACGGAGCTTGCCGGAAAAAGAAGCGGAACATCAACCGGAAATCTTTGTTTGTTTCCAAAGGCATTTTACCTTTGGCAGATAAAAGAAGTCCATATGATTTCCGATTCACGGTACAAACGTCGTGGAGTATCTGCATCCAAGGAAGATGTACATAAGGCAATTAAGGGTCTGGAAAAAGGAATTTTCCCGGGAGCATTCTGCAAAATATTGCCTGATTATCTCACGGGAGATCCGGAATATTGTCTGGTCATGCATGCCGATGGTGCCGGAACGAAGTCGTCTCTTGCCTATGTATACTGGAAGGAAACCGGCGATATGTCGGTCTGGAAAGGAATTGCACAGGATGCCGTTGTTATGAATACCGATGATTTGTTGTGTGTGGGCGCTACCGGGCCGGTGATCCTTTCTTCTACCATAGGACGGAACAAAAATCTGGTTCCCGGCGAGGTGATTTCTGCTATTATCAGCGGAACGGAAGAGGTTCTGGAAGAGATGCGGAGTCTTGGATTTCCCATTTATAGTGCCGGTGGTGAGACGGCTGATGTAGGCGATCTGGTACGTACCATTATTGTTGATTCCACCGTTGTCTGCCGGATGCGGCGTTCAGATGTTATCAGCAATGATACCATTCAGGACGGGGATGTTGTGGTGGGGCTTGCATCCTTCGGGCAAACAAGCTATGAAAAAGAATACAACGGAGGGATGGGAAGCAATGGTCTTACCTCAGCGCGGCATGATGTTTTTGCCCATTATCTTGCTGAAAAATATCCTGAAAGTTATGATACTGCCATGCCTGCGGATCTGGTATATTCCGGAGGGTACCGCCTTACCGACAGGATTGCTGAGCTTGGCCTCGATGCCGGCAAACTTGTTTTGTCGCCTACCAGAACCTATGTTCCTGTGATAATGAAGATTCTGGCACGCCACAGGGAAAAGATTCATGGAATGGTTCATTGCTCAGGGGGCGGACAAACCAAGGTGCTTCATTTTCTGAAGGGGGTTCATGTAATTAAGGATAACCTGTTTCCTGTACCGCCCTTGTTCCGGATGATTCAGGAACAGTCGGGAACCAGCTGGCGTGAAATGTACCAGGTTTACAATATGGGACACCGATTTGAACTTTATGTGCCTGCTGAAATAGCCACCGATATTATTGAAATTGCCGCTTCCTTTCATCTCGATGCCCGTATCGTGGGTCGGTGCCAGGCTTCTGCCACAAATAAAATCACTATTGCAGGCGAAACCGGAGTATTTGAATATGACTGACGGGATGTTCTACATCATATGGTCATTCTTTTTATCATCCTTTCAAAATGGTACTTTCGTTAAATTTTAAAATCCTTTTCCAATGAGCAAATTCATCCGTATTCTTTTCCTGGGCATATTTCTGACAGCATTTTGTCAGGGAACGCATTTGTCGGCCCAGACTGATTTTCTGACCGATACCGTCACCGCCGGTATATACGATATGGGTAAAATGTGGACGTTTGATTATCCACCTAAAGATTACTTTACCTCCACCTATAATTTTGCTGCTGATGATGAGTGGTTTCGTGGCGTCAGAATGGCTGCCCTTCGTTTTGGACGCGGATGTTCGGCATCATTTGTTTCAGAAGACGGCCTGGTAATGACCAATCATCATTGTGCCCGTGGAACGGAACTTTCTGTTCAGAAGCCAGGAGAAAATCTTACGGCCAACGGGTTTTATGCTTCCAAAATTACCGATGAACGAAAAGTGGATGGGCTGTTTGTTGATCAGCTGGTAAAGATCGAAGATATTACCAGTCAGATTCAGGCAGCGGTGAAGGCTGATACCACGGGAGCGGGTCCTGCCGCTATTGCCCTGAAGGAATTTGAAAAAATCAGGGCTGATTATGGAAACCGCGACGAATGGAAAGGTCTGGAACTGCAGTTGATCACTTTTTATAACGGGGGAAAGTATTCTCTTTACGGCTTCAAACGGTACCGGGATGTACGCCTTGTCTTCATTCCTGAATTACCGCTTGGATTTTTCGGAGGTGATTTTGATAATTTCACCTATCCCCGGTATTGTCTTGACGTTAGTTTCTTCAGGGTATATGATGATGCAGGAAAACCATTGAAAACCAAAGACTATTATAAGTTCAACCTTCAGGGAGTTCAGGAGGGCGAACCTGTGTTTGTGGTTGGTAATCCGGGATCAACACTCCGGTTATCCACTATGGCTGACCTGAAATTCCGCAGGGATGTGTATTTACCCTTCCAGGTATCTTTTCTGAAGGGGGTCTCTCTTATTCTTCAGGAATACAATGCCAAAGTGAAGAAGGACAGTATTCAGAATATTATTTTCGGTTTGGAAAACAGCTACAAGGCATTACGGGGCGAGCTCGACGGTCTGAAAGATCCGTATCTGATGGCCAGAAAAGCTGCATTTGAAAAGAAATTCAGGGAAGATGTTGCTTCACGTCCTGACCTTGCATCCCAGCTAGGGGTTTGGGATGCCATAGCTACTGACAATGAGAAGCTTTCCTCCCTGTTTATGTCTTTGAATATGATGAATCCAGGGCCTTTTCTTGCCGGGCAGTATCTTTCCTATGCCAACAGCGTTGCGCAAATGAAATATTACCAGAAAAACGGCGACAGAAGGGCCGGAATGATGAAACAAAGGCTGGCATCTTTTTCCAATCCTTCTTCTCAGGAAGTAGAAGAAAGACTTCTTGCCTTTTATCTTACCTCGTTGAAAGCTACCCTGGGCGCTGATGACCCCCTGGTTCAGCAAGCCCTTCAGAACCGCACTCCGGCAGAAGCAGCAAAATACCTGCTGGCAAATACATCCCTGGGTAATGCTGTTTATCGTTCGCAACTCATCAATGACAGTGTTCCCGCAACGGCAGTGGCCGATCCTTTGTACGAAATTGCCCGGATGCAGGCTGAACGGTATTTTGGTATTATTGCTGATTATCAGGCCATTCAGGATCGCCTGGCATCGAACCGCAGCAAACTGGGACGGATGCTGTTTGATTTATATGGTACCCGTATTCCGCCCGATGCAACCTTCAGCCTGCGCATCAATGACGGCGTGGTAAAAGGTTATGAGTATAACGGAACCATTGCGCCATATAAGACAACGTTTTACGGGCTTTATGACCGGTATTATTCATTTAATGGCAAGGAACCGTGGAATTTGCCTGAGCGCTGGAAAAATCCCCCTCCGGAGCTTCTGCGCACAGGTCTGGATTTCGTAACCACCAATGATATTATTGGAGGAAATTCAGGAAGCCCGATGATCAATCGCAACAGGGAAGTTGTAGGTCTTGTTTTCGACGGGAATATGGAGAGCCTGCCGGGAAGATTCATTTACGTTGACGAAAAGAACCGGGCGGTAGGAGTGAATTCTCTGGCCATTTATAACGCTCTGAAATACATATATAAGGCGAAGCGGCTGACAAGTGAACTCTCGCAGGGGAAATAGCCCTTGCGGGAATCAGTGTGCCGGGAGTTGTTCATGCCCTCAACGGCACCAGCTATGCTCACTTTCCGGCAAATAACAAACAGCAAACAGCGAAATGCCATTAAGCTTTCGTGTTCCTGTGTATTCCCTTTATTCTGTTTTTCGGTAATGTGAACTCGTTAGCTCTGCAACAGGCGAACAGCAGGTTATGGAAACCCGGGACGAAACACAAAACAATTGTATTACCTTTGCATTTCAAATTTATTTCATACCATGTCCGATAATTTTATACTGGAAAAACTCGAAGGCGTCAGGTTGCGGTTTGAGGAGATAGGACAGATGCTGACCGATCCTGAGGTTATTTCCGACATGAAGCGTTTTGTGAAGCTGAATAAGGAATACAGGGAGCTCGAACCGCTGATGGATGCCTACAAGGAGTATAAATCGGTGCTGGCAGGTATTGCGTCGGCCAAAGAAATACTGGAAAAGGAAAGTGACGAGGAACTGCGGGAAATGGCGCGGGAGGAACTCAGCAACCTCACATCAAAAACAGGTCCTCTGGAAGAAAAGATTCGTATTTTGCTTCTGCCGGCCGATCCGGAAGATTCCAGGAATGCCATTCTTGAAATACGTGCCGGCACAGGCGGGGATGAAGCCAGCCTGTTTGCAGGAGATCTGTTCAGGATGTACGCAAAGTTTATTGAAAAGAAAGGCTGGAAGCTTGAAGTAACAAGCTTTTCAGAAGGAACTGTCGGCGGATATAAGGAAATTGTTGCCAAAGTCACCGGTGACGGGGTATATGGAATCCTTAAGTATGAATCGGGTGTGCACCGGGTACAAAGGGTTCCTCAGACTGAGACCCAGGGGAGAATCCACACCTCGGCTGCAACAGTAGCTGTGTTGCCCGAAGCTGAAGAATTTGATATTGTAGTAAAACCGGAAGAAATCAGAAAAGACACATATTGCTCGTCAGGTCCCGGCGGACAGAGCGTGAATACAACCTATTCAGCTGTTCGTCTCACGCACCTTCCTACGGGCATTGTGGTTACCTGCCAGGATGAGAAAAGCCAGATTAAGAATTACGAAAAAGCATTGAACGAACTGAGAACGCGTCTTTACAACATGGAGTACCAGAAGCGGATGGAGGAAATTGCATCCCGGCGCCGCACCATGGTTTCCACAGGCGACCGTTCGGCCAAAATCAGAACATATAACTATCCCCAGGGCCGGGTGACTGACCATCGTATTAACCTGACCCTCTACAATCTTCAGGCAATCCTGAACGGAGATCTCGACGAAATTATTTCACAGTTGCAGATGGCCGAAAACAGCGAACGGCTCAAAATGGCCTCCGTCTGAAATTTTTTTACCTTTGAGGTATGACACATCAGGACATAACCCGGCAGATCGTCAGTAAGAAAAGTTATCTCTGTGTGGGACTCGATACGGATATTAACAAAATACCCCGTTTCCTGCTGGAAAAGGAATATCCTGTTTTCGAATTCAACCGGGCCATAATTGATGCCACGGTACCGTATACAGTGGCTTATAAGCTGAATACAGCTTTTTATGAAAGCCTTGGCGCGGCGGGATGGATCTGCATGGAAATGACCGTTGATTACCTGAAAAAAAATTATCCTGATGTATTTGTAATAGCCGATGCCAAGCGGGGGGATGTGGGGAATACTTCGAGAATGTATGCCCTGGCCTTCCTGAAAAATATGCTGTTTGATGCGATAACCGTTGCCCCCTATATGGGGGAGGATTCCGTTTCCCCTTTTCTCTCGGTGGAAGGGAAATGGATTATCCTGCTGGCGGTTACCTCCAACAAGGGGGCAGAAGACTTCCAGATGAGCGTTCAGCAGGAAGGTTCTGAAAAACTCTGGGAACGGGTAGTGAGAACATCGTTGAAATGGGGATCCGTCAATAATATGATGTTTGTGGTAGGAGGAACCCGGCCCGAAGTTTTTGGCAGGATGCGGAAGCTGGCCCCCGAACATTTTCTTCTGGTGCCGGGCATCGGAGCGCAGGGAGGCGATCTGAAAGCGGTTTCTTCCGCGGGTCTTACACGAAAAGGCGGCTTGCTGGTCAATTCTTCGCGTGCTATTATATATGCCGACGGAACCGACCGTTTTGCGCAGGTTGCCGGTAATATGGCCCGGGATATACAGAAGGAGATGGAAGAATATCTCAGCCAGGCACGGGTGATATAATATAAAATATGGGAATGAACGAAGAATTCCTGCATTTTATATGGAGGTACAAACTGTTTGATTTACCCCTTTCAGATAAGGAAACCCAGACGGAGGTAGAAGTTCTCTCAACAGGAATACCCAATCCGGATGCGGGTCCGGATTTTACTGATGTGAGAATACGAGCAGCCAATACCATATGGGCAGGCAATGCTGAAATTCATCGCAGGGCATCTGACTGGAACCGGCATGGGCATCAGACCGATCCGCATTACAATAACGTGATTCTTCACCTGGTGGAAATTAAAGATACGGAGGTAAAAAACGCCCTCGGGCAGGAAATACTGACCCTGGAGCTTACCTGGAACAAGGCATTGACCCGGCGGTATCTTTCACTGCTGAACAACCACAGCAGAATCGGTTGCCGCGATTATCTGAATACAGTTGACCCTATTGTGTTTACGCACTGGATGAACCGGATGATTGTGGAGCGACTGGAGCAAAGAACGGAGGCCGTTTTTCAGTTGCTGAGCGAGACAGCAGGCGACTGGCAGGAAGTATATTACAGAAGGCTTCTGATGGCGCTTGGCATGAATGTAAATGCCCAGCCTTTTGAAATGCTGTCCCGGTCACTTCCTTATGCCGTTTTGCGGAAGCATACCGGCAATCTTATGCAAACCGAAGCGCTTTTATTGGGCCAGGCAGGTTTTCTGGAGGAGCGATTGTTTCCTGAGGAGTATTTTCTTGCTTTGCAAAAGGAATATGCTTTTCTGAAGGCAAAGTATGGCCTGAAGTCCTTAGACAGATCGCTGTGGAAGTTTATGAGGATGAGGCCGGGGAGTTTTCCGACCCTGCGGCTGGCACAATTTGCCAGACTTCTGCAGGACAGGATGACGGAATTTGACGTGTTGCGGCAGGCGGTCCGTCCGGACGATTTTCTGGCGTGGTTTCATACCGAAGCATCCGGATTCTGGGATACCCACTACCATTTCGACAGGCTTTCAGAGCCGTTTCAGAAAACACTGGGCAAAACGGCGGCATCCCTGCTGGTAATAAATGCTGTGGTACCCGTGTTGTTTGCCTGGGGAAAAAGGAACGGGAACCAGGACCTCATGCAAAAGGCCATTTCTTTCCTTGAAGCCATGCCTCCTGAAGAAAACCAGATTACAAGAGCATGGGAAAAGGCAGGAGTTAAAGTTTCCAATGCCGCGGATGCCCAGTCCCTTATTCAGTTGTACCGGCAATACTGCGAGAAAAAATACTGCCTTCGTTGTGCCATAGGCAATAAGCTGATGATGCAGTCGGTTGTTTGTTAGAGAGAAGTTTATGATAAAAGTTGCAAATATTGAAAGAAATACCAAATGAAAACAATCCTCATAACAGGTAGTAACGGCCTGCTGGGCCAGAAACTTGTCCGTCGTTTCCGGGAAGCCGGAAATTATGCTATTGTAGCAACCTCTTTCAGTCCTGACCGGATGGAAGAGAAAGGGTATGTATTTGAACTGATGGATATTACCAATCCGGTTGAAGTGGATTATGTTCTTTCAAAACACCGTCCATCTGTCATAATTCATACGGCGGCCATGACACAGGCAGATACCTGTGAGACCCATAAAAAGGAATGCTGGGATACCAATGTGCAGGCTGTTGAAACCCTCTTAAAAGCTGCCGCCAGAAGCCATGCCTATTTTATCCATCTTTCTTCCGATTTTGTTTTTGATGGCAAGGCGGGGCCATATTCTGAGTCGGATCAGACCGGGCCTGTGAACTATTATGGTATATCCAAGCTGGAAAGCGAAAAGGCCGTAATGCGGTATGCGGGAAAATGGGCAGTTGTTCGCACAAGTCTTGTTTTCGGGCTTAATCCAAGCCTGGCCAGGCCCAATTTCATTCTCTGGTTGCGCTATGCCTTGAAGGAAGGTCAGAAAGTGCGGGTAAACAATGATCAGTTTCGCACCCCCACCCTTGTGGAAGATCTGGCAGAAGGATTGCTGTCTCTGGCTGAAAGGGAAAAGACAGGAATTTTTCATCTGGCTGGAGGGGAGTATATGAGCATTCTTGAACTGGCTGAAAAAGTAGCGAAGCATTTTGGGCTGGATCAACGTCTTATTGAAGCGGTTTCAACCAGAGACCTTAATGAAACGGGAGTGCGGCCGATGAAAGCAGGTTTGCGCATTGAAAAAGCTTTCCATGAGTTAGGGTACCGGCCGCATACTTTTACGGAAGCTCTTGAAATTCTTGACCAGCAGATTCAGCAGCAGGATCTGAATGAATTTTAATGCAATCTGATTGTTTTTTGGAAAAAATACATAATTTTGCAGGTCTTAAATAAATGAGTATAAATAACAAACAATTGCCGATTACACATGCATTTGACAAGCGAACAGAAACAGGAAATTTTCAGGAAATTTGGGAAATCGGAAACGGATACCGGTTCGCCTGAAGCGCAGATTGCATTGTTCAGTGAACGGATAGGTCATCTCACCGAGCATCTGAAACTTCACAAGAAGGATTTCAGTACGCAACGGGCTTTGCTGAAGCTTGTTGGTAAGCGCCGCAGGTTGCTTGATTATCTTTACGATACGGATATTGAAAGGTACCGTAAGGTAGTTAAAGCGCTGAATTTGCGTAAGTAAAGTAATTTCCTGTTCATACAGGAATTGTATTTTGATTTATATCCGGAGGAGCAACGCGTTTGCGCACCGCGCAAGCGCGTTGATTTTCAAAAACGCTGTACAAAAAAGGCAACGCCTTTGTAAAAAAAAGTAATATCCATGGAAAATATTTTTCAGAAAATAATTGATTTGCCCGATGGCCGACAGATAACCATTGAAACGGGTAAGCTTGCCAAGCAGGCTGACGGAGCTGTGGTGGTAAAAATGGGCAAAACCATGCTCCTGGCTACCGTTGTTTCAGCTAAAGAAGCTGGAGAAGAAGTTGATTTTGTGCCCCTCTCGGTGGAATACAAAGAGAAATTTGCCGCTATGGGTCGTTTTCCCGGCGGATTCATGAAACGCGAAACAAAGCCGTCCGACTATGAAATTCTGGTTGCCCGTCTGGTTGACCGTGCACTTCGTCCGCTTTTCCCCGAAGATTATCATGCAGAAACCTTTGTTACCATCAATCTGATTTCGGCAGAAAAGGACATTATACCGGATGCATTGGCTGGCCTTGCTGCATCAGCGGCACTGACAATCTCCGACGTTCCTTTTAACGGACCCATTTCGGAGGTAAGAGTCGGCAGAATTGACGGAAGGTTTATCCTGAATCCGTCCTACAAGGAACTGGAGCAGAGTGACATTGATATAATGGTTGGTGCCTCGGCCGATAATATCCTTATGGTGGAAGGCGAGATGAAGGAGGTTTCGGAAAATGATCTGCTGGAAGCCATTAAATTTGCTCATGAAGCCATCAAGCCCATGTGCCAGGCCCAGAAGGAACTGGCAGCCCTGGCCGGCAAGGGTCTGAAGCGGGCCTATAGCCATGAAATGAACGATGAGGAAATCAGAAAACAAATCTGGGAAACAACCTACGACAGGGTGTATGCCATCGGAAAAGCCGGAATGAGCAAGCAGGAGCGTAACAGGGCCTTCGAGGAAATTCTCGAGGAACTGCTTGAAAAGTATATCAGTGAAGAAGACGAACCTGCCAAAAGCGTTATGATAAAGCGCTATTACCATGACGTACAGAAAAAGGCACTCCGGAACCTGATACTGAACGAAAATTTGCGTGTTGACGGAAGGAATCCGGATCAGATACGGCCTATTTCCTGCGAAGTTGATTATCTGCCGGCGGCTCATGGTTCTGCTTTGTTTACCCGGGGAGAAACCCAGTCGCTGACAACGGTAACCCTCGGCAACAAGCTTGACATGAAGATTATTGACGAGGTAATGATTCAGGGAACAGAACAGTTTGTTCTGCATTACAATTTTCCGCCCTTTTCTACCGGTGATGCACGCCCGTCGCGCGGACTCAGCCGCCGCGAAATCGGCCACGGCAACCTGGCTCACAGGGCACTGAAACCCGTTATGCCTCTGGCCGATAATCCTTATGCCATCAGGGTAGTTAGCGACATACTCGAGTCGAACGGTTCATCATCCATGGCAACTGTTTGTGCCGGAACCCTGGCCCTTATGGATGCAGGTATCAAAATCAAACGGCCGGTTTCGGGGATCGCTATGGGGCTTATTTCCGATCCCGAAACCAAACGCTTTGCCGTTCTCAGCGATATTCTCGGAGATGAAGACCACCTTGGCGATATGGACTTTAAAGTAGCCGGGACAGCAGAAGGTATTACGGCAACACAGATGGATATTAAGGTTGACGGACTGCCCTATGAGGTTCTGGCCAAGGCCCTTGAGCAGGCCAGGGCGGGTCGTCTTTATATTCTTTCGAAAATGACGGAAGTTATTTCCGAGCCAAGGCCGGAAATGAAACCCCATACTCCGAGAATAGTTCAGATTATTATTCCGAAGGAAATGATCGGTGCCCTGATTGGTCCCGGCGGAAAAATTGTTCAGGAAATTCAGAAAGAAACCGATACCACCATTGTTATTGAAGAAATTGACAGCAAAGGAGTTGTCGATGTATTTGCCGACAACAAGGAATCAATTGATGCGGCTCTTAAACGCATTAATGCCATTGTTGCCGTTCCTGAAGTAGATAAGGTTTACACTGGTACCGTGAAATCTGTAACTCCCTTTGGAGCCTTTGTGGAAATACTTCCCGGTAAGGAAGGATTGCTGCACATTTCGGAAATCGAATGGCGGAGGCTTCAAAGTGTGGAGGAAGTGCTCAAGGAAGGAGACCAGGTGGAAGTGAAGCTGATTGATTATGATCAGAAGTCGGGCAAGCTGAAACTTTCAAGGAAGGCCCTTTTGCCCCGGCCTTCGAAAAAATCGTAACCAGGATCTTGTAAACAATATATAAAAGCCGGTTGGCATTGATTGCTGACCGGCTTTTTTATTTGCCCGGATTGCGCATCAGGAGTGAAGCGAACTGATGCGCAGTGGGTTGTCCTTGTGCACAGGCATCCGGGCAAATCCCGCCGAAACGCAGTGAAAGCGGCCCTTGCAGCACTTTGCGCAGTTTTTCTTGTGCAATCGTTATTTATGAGCCGCATTTGCAGTTATGAGGCCAATTGTTAACTTTGAAGCCCTTATCATTAACCTCCTGCCATGAAACATCCATGTATTGCAAACACAAACACCTATGAACAAAATTCAAATCATGGGTGTTCCCTCTTAACTTTAAAAATCAATTTTATTCGGATGAAAAAAATACTCTTTGGTTTATTTGGATTCATTATGATGCAGTCATGCAGTAAAAACCAGCTGAAATATCCTGAAACGCGAAAGGATGATGTTACTGATACCTATTTTGGTGTTACAATATCTGATCCTTACCGCTGGCTTGAAAATGATACTTCGCCCGAAGTGAAAAAATGGGTGGAAGAACAAAATAAACTCACCTTTGCATATCTGAAATCGATCCCTTACAGGGATGCCCTGAAGAAACGACTCACGGAATTGTGGAACTATGAGCGCGTTTCGGCTCCTTTTAAGGAAGGAGGAAAGTATTTTCTTTTCCGCAATGACGGATTGCAAAACCAGAGTGTGTTATGTATGATGGACCATCCCGACGCTGAACCGAAGGTTGTGCTGGATCCAAATGCTTTATCTCCCGACGGTACCGTTGCCCTGAATACGTTTGCGGTATCACACGACGGCCGGTATCTGGCATACGCAATTTCGCGGGCCGGTTCCGACTGGGTAGAGGTGTTTGTCAGGGATCTGAAAACGGGACAGGACCTGAAAGACCATCTGCTCTGGGTGAAGTTCTCGGGCCTTGCATGGACAGGAGACGGTTTTTATTACAGCCGGTATGATGCTCCGGGAAAAGGAACCGAGCTCTCTTCTCAGAACACGTTTCAAAAGGTGTATTTTCATAAACTCGGAACGGATCAGGAGAATGACCGGCTGGTTTACCGGCATCCCTCCGAAGGTGACCGTATGTACGGAGCCTGGGTAAGCCGCGATGAACATTGGTTTGTTTTGTTCGAAAGCAAATGGGGTGCGCGGGGAAATGCTCTCTGGATAAAAGACCTTACAAAGGCCAATGATGAACTCCATTGTGTGGCAGAAGGATTTGACCATGAAAACGGACTGGTCGATATTCAGGACGGAATTCTGTATATGATAACCAATCAGGAGGCCCCCCGTTACCGTCTTATGAAAGTTGACCTGCGGGCTTTGCCAGAAGTAAAGAAAGCAGAGCTTATCCCGCAGAAAAATGATGTTCTGGAAGCCGCATACCTGGCCGGAGGGAAGCTTTTTCTGCAGTATCTGAGCGACGTGAAGAACGTGCTGGAAGTATATCAGACGGATGGTTCGTATGTGCATCCGGTTCAGCTGCCGGCCATCGGAACTGTACTGTCTTTTTCAGGAGAACCTGACGAAGAGAATGCCTATTATACGTTCACTTCATTTAATTATCCTACAACGGTTTTCCGTTACAATACTAAAACCGGCAGTTCGGAAGTATGGTTTGCACCCAGGCTTGATTTCCGTCCGGAGGATTACATTGTGGAGCAGGTCTTTTATAACAGCAAGGATGGTACCCGGGTTCCTATGTTTATTACCTATAAAAAAGGTATGCAGCGAAACGGGAAAAATCCTGCCCTGTTATACGGATACGGAGGTTTCAACATTACCATGAAGCCCTCTTTTTCGACGGCAGTGCTTTTGTGGCTTGAAAATGGTGGTGTTTATGCACTGGCCAATATACGGGGAGGAGGGGAATACGGTGAGGAATGGCACGAAGCCGGGATGAAACTCAACAAGCAGAATGTATTTGATGATTTTATTGCTGCGGCTGAATATCTCATCAGGGAGAAATACACTTCCAGGAAGAAACTTGCTATTATGGGTGGGTCTAACGGGGGACTTCTTATAGGTGCTGTGGTAAATCAGCGTCCCGATCTGTTCAGAGTGGCCATACCCCAGGTGGGTGTTATGGATATGTTGCGTTTTCATAAGTTTACCATTGGTGGTTCATGGGTAACTGATTACGGTTCAAGCGAAGATTCTGTTCAGTTTCATTACCTGCTCAAATACAGCCCGCTCCATAACATCCGCTCCGGAGTTAAGTATCCGGCAATTCTGGTAACTACAGCCGACCATGACGACCGGGTGGTGCCTGCCCACTCATTTAAATACATTGCTACCCTTCAGGAAAAATATAAAGGACCCAACCCGGTTCTGATACGCATTCAGACCAGCGCAGGGCATGGAGGAGGAAAACCTACCTCTGTCATCATTGATGAAACCGCTGATATTTATGCTTTTATTTACAGAAATATGGGTATTGAACCACCGGCAGCCCGTTAAAAGGCACATCAATAAAGAAATATGTGGTTTGCTCTTTTTTTTTGAAAAAACTTTCATTAGATTTGTTCTTTGAATTTCAATACAATGGAATTAAATTAATGCGAATGATAAACTAAATTTTTGATGACTATGAAAAAATTCACTATCAGCTATTTTGTAATATTCCTTGCTGGAATATTTGCTCTTAGCAGTTGCGGTGGTCTTGACAAAATGAAAAAGGCTGCCGATCAGGTCAAGTATGAAGCTACCCCTAAAGTTCTTGAATTGAAAGGAAATACGGTTGAGGTCAGCTTCAAAGCTACCTTCCCGGCCAAATTTTTTAACAAGAAGGCTATTCTGGAAATGACGCCCGTGCTTGTTTATAACAATCAGGAACTTCCTCTTGAAAAAGGTATTGTGCAGGGAGAAAAAGTGGAAGGGAACAACAAGTCAATTAAATATGTTGAAGGTGGTTCTTACTCATGGCCGTCAAAAGCCGCATCTTTTGAATATAAAGATGATATGCGTGTTTCCCAGGTTGTTATCAGGCCCAGTGTTTACATTGCCGGTAAAGAAGCTGCCAAGCTGGCTCTGCCTCCGGTTAAGGTGGCCGACGGAATCATCGCTACCCAGAAGCTGGTGAAGATTGATGCCAAACCCATCACAATGGAAGACAAATTTGTGCGCACCACCAGCGACAAATACGAATCGCAGATTTTGTATGTAATTAACCGCAGTGATGTTCGTCCTACCGAAGTAAAAAAACCGGAAGTGATTGGTCTAGGCAAGTACATTCAGGGTACTAAAAATGATCCAAACAAACAGTTGAAAGGGATTGAAATTCTTGCCTATGCTTCGCCCGATGGCCCGATGGATCTGAATGACAGACTTTCCAAGGCCCGTCAGAAATCGGCCAGCGAATATCTGCAGAAGGAACTGAAGAAAGCCAAGATTTCTGAAGCTGACAAAAAGGAACTCTGGTCGCTGATGGCTACCCCCGAAGACTGGGAAGGCTTCAAGGCTCTGATGGAAAAGTCCGATATTAAAGATAAGGAACTGGTTTTGAGAGTTCTTTCGATGTACAGTGATCCGAATGTACGGGAAAAGGAAATTAAAAACATGGCCAAGACCTTCGAAGAAATTGCTCAAAAGATCCTGCCCCAGCTTCGCCGTTCGCGGATGATTGCCAAAGTTGATGTAGTTGGCCGTTCGGATGAAGAAATTATGAGTACTTTCCAATCCAATCCCTCTGCCCTTTCACTGGAAGAACTGCTCTATGCCGGCGGTAAACTTACCAATGATCTTGCCACCAAACAGGCCATTTTTGAAAAAGCAGTGGAAATGTTCCCCAATTGCTTCCGCGCCCATAACAATCTGGGATGTGTCTATCTGTGGCAGAACAAGCTCGACCTGGCTCAGAAAGAATTCGAAGCTGCCCAGGCACTCAAGGAATCGGATCAGGTCAAATCCAATCTGGGGTACGTTGCCCTGCTGAAAGGCGATTATGCAACTGCTGAAAACCTGTTTACTTCGGTTGCCAGAAATGTTGAAGTTGCCAATTACGGACTGGGAATTATCAACATTACCAAAGGCGATTATGAAACAGCTGTTAAATTCCTTGGCAATACGCCCGAATTCAACACCGCTCTTGCAAAAGCCCTCAACAAAGATAACGAAGGAGCAATGGCTGTTCTGAACAACGTTAAAGGAGATGAAGCCCTGGTTGCTTATCTGAAGGCCGTTCTCGGAGCCCGTATGGATAACAGTGAAGTTGTGTTCAATAACCTGCGCGTTGCTGTTGCCAAAGATCCTTCAATGAAGAAGATGGCTGCCACCGATATGGAATTTGGCAAGTTCCTTACGAATGATGTTTTCAAATCAATCGTTCAGTAATCGACATTCTCTTTTTTAATACATCAGCCGGTTGGTGCGCAGCGCCGACCGGCTGATGCATTATTAGTCAAAAGCAAAACCCTGGCTTATTTTCCGTTAGTAAACGCAGTAAAGAATTCCCAAACGACAATTCCTGCGCATACGGCCACATTCAGCGAATGCTTTGTCCCATACTGAGGGACGGCAATTACTGCATCGCTCAGATCAACCACATCCTGCCTCACTCCGTGAATCTCATGCCCGAACACGAGGGCGTATTTCCGGTTGGTGTCGACCTTGAACTGATTCAGGGGTATGTTGTTTTCGGCCTGTTCAACGGAAATTATGGTGTACCCTTCTTTGCGCAGTTCCTGAATAGCTGAGGCCGTATCTTCCCTGTATTCCCAGGTAACCGATTCTGTTGCCCCAAGGGCTGTTTTATGAATTTCAGGGTGCGGGGGTACGGCTGTAATGCCGCATAAAATGATTTTTTCTGCAAGAAAAGCGTCGGCGGTACGGAAAACCGAACCGGTATTGTTCTGGCTTCTGATGTTGTCAAGAACAAGCACCAGAGGAATTTTAGGGGCCTTTTTAAACTCCTCTACCGTTTTTCTTCCCAGTTCTTCGTTTTTCAGCTTACGGGGCATGGGTAATTGTTTACAGGTGCGAAGTGCAAAAATAATGATACCTATTGAAAAACTATCTGCTTCCCGATACCGTCAGGCTCGCAGGTAAATGGAATAGTATTTCCGGTACGGCATGTTTTCTAAAGGGCTTCTTCCAGATTGACGGAAAGAGCTTTGTTTTCGATAAAGTCATACAGTGTAAGGCGACGGATGTTGTACAGGTAGATCCAGAAATTGCGCATGCTTTCGATATAGGCCCGCCTTGCCTGGTCTTTTTCCGCAAGAGCAACATTCAGGTCAAGTACGCTGATTTTTCCTATGAGAAACCGCTGTTTGGTTACTTCATAACGGCTGGCTGCGATAGTGTCTGCTTTGGCGGCAATCATAAACTGATCATCCTGCAGGTTAAACTGCATAACCTGAAGAAAGATGTTTTGCTGAAAATCTGTCTGATCCTGCTGAACCTGGGTACGGATAACTTCCTGACTGCTCATGGCCATCCTCACTTTTCCCTTGCCCTGTCCCCAGTCGAGCAGGGGAATCTGTATGCCTACACGCACCCTCTGCTGGCTTTGAGGATCCTGATACACCGCCGCCAGTTCATCGGCCTTCTGGGTATAACCCAGCGAAGCAAACAGGGTTGCGTTGAACCCTCTTTCCCCTTTTGCCTGGGCTACGTCTCTTTCTGCCTCCATCAACTGCCTTTCCATGCGCAGGATGTCAGGGTTATTTTGCAGGGCTTCCTGCAGGGTTTTGTTATACTCAAGTTCCAGGGCAGGAATTTCTGAAGGGATTACCAGAGTCAGATCAACATTTTCGTTAAAGCCGAGGAAGGAACGCAGGCGTGATTTTTTAAATTCCAGGTCAATCAGGGCCTTGTTCAGTTCGGTTCCGGCATTCAGATGGCTCAGTTCCATCTGGAGAAGCTCATTTTCGGCAATGGTGCCGATATTGTAGCGTCCCAGGGCAATTTTATAAAGGGTATCGGTATTGTTAAAATTGGTACGGGCAATATCGAGGTTAATCTGGGCTGCAGCAAGGTCAAAAAAAAGATCTACCGCCTGGGAAGAAACCTGTTCCAGGCTGCTCACGAAGGTTCGTTTGGCTTCTTCGTACTTCAACGGTTCGATTTTTCTCGACCAGCGCAGGGCATTATAAGAGAAGATAGGCTGGCGGAATCCGATGCTGACAGGAGTGGAAAGATAGGAGTGGCCGGCAGAGGCTCCGAGCTGGTCGATTCGCTGCAGATCGCTGTTGATGAAGATATTGCCGCCCGTGTAAAAAATATTCTGGCTGAGGGAAAGGCTTCCCAGGGTGTTCACCAGTTTTCGTTCCACAAACTGGTCAGTTCCGTCGGGTAAGGTTATTTTTTCAATGCTGCGGTTCAGGTCGGGCATGGTGCCTGTCAGAGTTATGGATGGCAGCAGGCTGGCCAGATGGGTGCGGTATTGCCAGTAACTTGCTCTGAACCGGTGGCGCGCAAGCAATGCCTGGGGCGACTGATCCCGCGCCAGGGTAATTACTTCCTGCAGGGTTAATCTTTTCTCTGTCTTTTGGGCATTTAGCCGGCAGGGTACAAACTGAACCAAAAGAATACCCTGCCACATCAGGAATGTGAAGAACCTTTTATTCATAATGCAACGATTCAATGGGATCCTTTTCCGAGGCTCTTTTGGCGGGTGAATAGCCGAAAATAATTCCAATGGATGCGGAAACGGCAAAAGCCAGCAATACGGAAAAAGGTGAAACCACCGTCAGGATGCCGGAGAAATGGGTGATTAGCTTGCTCAGGATGATGCCGAGCAAAACCCCCAGAATACCGCCTGAAACGCTTATCAGAACAGCTTCAGATAAAAACTGCACCACGATGTCTTTCCGGGTGGCTCCGATAGCCATCCGGATGCCGATTTCGCGTATCCGTTCCAATACGTTGGCAAACATAATGTTCATAATTCCGATTCCTCCCACAAGAAGGGATATGCTGGCAATAGCCCCCAGAACAATATTGAAGATGTCTTTGGTACGTTGCTGTTGTTTAAGAAGGAGTTCAGGGACCATTATTTCATAGTCCTTAACTTCCATGTGCCTGCGAAGCAGCATGCGCGACAGAACTTCCACCGTGGGGTTAAGCTGGCTTGTTTCGTTCACCTGCACAATAATTCTGTCGAGCTGATGGTAGTTGTTCTTTTTTCCGGAGGAAGCCGAAGAAGAACTTCTGATAAAGACTCCCCCGCGACCTATAACTATATTGGTTAGTTTTCTTGATGTTACAAGGGCGCGGTTTTCGAACCGCATCAGCATGGTCTTGACCGGTACAAATATGTTGTCGTTCTGCACGGTAACTCCTGCTGATTCAAGTCCTGAGACCTGAATCATGTTTCGCTGAAGAACTCCAATTACCTTCAGCCAGACGTTTCCGCATTTAATATATTGATTCAGGGCACTTGTATTGGGAAAGAGTCTGGCATCAATGTTGGCACCGATAATACAAACCGGAATGCCCTCTTCTTCCTGGTATTTGTCAAAAAGAACCCCTTTTTCGAGCGGAAGATTGTACAGATCGAAGTAGGAACGGGCAACTCCGATGATTTTGGTATCAATCCGTTTCCCGTTCTGGATGACAAAAGAATTCAGAGTAATCTCCGGGCAAACGGTTTTTATTCCGGGAACAACCTGGCGGATGGCTTCCACATCGAGTAAAGTGAGTCCGGGAGAGAATTTTTTCTTTTCTCCGGAAGAGTTGTTTCCTGAACTGCTTTCTTCACCTGATGCGGGTTCTTCCGGAATTAAGGGGCTGATGACAATATTGTTTACGCCCACCATTTTAATCTGTTCGAGAATCTCCTGTTTGGCACCGGCCCCTATTGCCAGCATACTGATAACCGCCGCCACTCCGAAAATTATACCCAGAGCCGTAAGCATTGACCTCAGGCGGTTATTCAGGAGTGACTCAAATGCGATGACGATATCGTGCACGTACCTTTGCATCGGCTATGGTTTTACCCTTACTCTTTGCATCCTTCCTCTCACTGTTCCCGAGGGTTTGCGGGTGGTATCCGGCATTTGCCGGTAGGCATTTTCCATTTCGCTTCTGCGCATTGCTTCTTCTCTTTCTTTCTTCTCCCTTGCCTTTTGCAGGATGACAGGTATCAGCTCCGATCCTTCAGTTTTCATCTTTGCGGCATTTTCCGGCTTTGACAACAGGATTCTGTCACCTGCCTTTAACCCCTGTTCCACAACAACTTCATTTTCATTTGTTTCGCCCAGAACGACTATCTGTTTTGTGCCGTTCTTTCTGAAGACATAAGGTATGCTGTCGTCAGAAAAGATTGCTTCCAGGGGTACAGAAAGGACATTGTCCAGTCTGGCAATCAGAATGGCATTGCCGGTTGTCATGGAAGGACGAAGAATAGGGTCATATTCATTTACTTTAATGATGACCTCAAAAACTTTGGCATCGGTATTGGGCAGTTGTTCTCCAATATTCGCCACTTCGGTTACCACGCCGGAATATTTTTTCTCAGGGAAGGCATCCACGGTAATCCTCACCGGCTGGCCGGGTTTCACTTTGCTTATGTCAATTTCGTTAACGTAGGTTTTGGATATCATGGAGGTGAGGTCGGGGAGTGTTGCCACGGTCAGATCCCATGGGCTGATGGTGGAACCTACCTTGCGTTTTTCGCCGCTCCATTCGCGTGCATAGATAACCATGCCATCAGCCGGGGCCCGGATAATAAATTTCTCGAGAACGCTTTGCATTTCCGTCATTCGTCTGCGTGCCCTGGCAAGCTCGACGGCTGCCAGGCTCATATCTTCTCTGGCCTGCTGTTCCTTTAGAAAATAGTTCTTACGTGCCTGTTCATAATTTCTTTCGGCTTTTTCCAGGTCAATTTGTGCCTGCCGTATGGTGGCAGGAGGTTCATATTTGCTTTGTTCCAGTTTGATGCGGGCTTCTTCCATGCTGAACCGGAGGTTGATCAGTTCGTCTCTCAGGTTGCGCAGAAGAATGGTGGTATCCAGACGGGTTTTATTAAAGTTCGATTCGGCTTTTTCTACCTCATCCATGATGTCTTTCAGCTGATTATCTGCTTCCGATCGGTCGAGTGTGGCCACGTAATCCCCTTCTTTTACCACAGTTCCTTCGGGAATAAGATCCTGGATGCGGATGTTGTTCAGTCTCAGGTTGCGGCTGCGAAGCTCGACAGGGCCTGTGATATTCTGGGAACGCGCAGCCTGGAGTTCTCCTGTTACGGTTACCAGGATCTCAAAAGGCCCCTGCCGCACCTGCGTTTCGAGTATTACCTTCTTTTCCTTCCGGGAGGCACCAAATATGAAATAAACCGCCAGAAGTGCGGCCATTATACCAGAGGTTATCCAGAGGGTTCGTTTTTTCATTCCTGTTTGAATTGGTATATTGGATAGAACATGGTATTATGAACCGGCAGTTTGCAGAACTTTTTCCACCATGGAGACCAGGCGCTCAGCTTCTTCTGTGCTGGTTCCTTCGCTGTATATCCGTACAATGGGTTCCGTATTCGATTTGCGCACATGGACCCAGCCTTCCGGAAAATCAATCCGTATTCCATCGGCGTCGTTGATTTTCTGGTCTTTAAAGTATTCTCTCAACTGCGCAAGCAGGTGATCGACATTTGTGCCGGCACTGATTTCGACTTTCTTTTTCGACATCACATAATGAGGATATCCTGCCCGCAATTCGGATGTTTTTTTCCCTGATTTTGCCAGGTGGCTGAGGAAAAGGGCAGTGCCTGCAAGGGCGTCTCTTCCGTAATGGAGGTCGGGGAGGATAACTCCGCCGTTTCCTTCACCACCAATTACTGCGTTGACCTTTTTCATCATGGCCACTACATTCACTTCACCAACGGCCGATGCAAAGTGCCGGCCGCCGTGTTTTTCAGTAATATCCCTGAGGGCACGGGATGAAGAAAGGTTGGAAACAGTGTTCCCTTTCTTCATGGAAAGTACATAGTCTGCGACGGCCACCAGCGTATATTCTTCCCCGAACATGCTTCCGTCTTCACACACAATGGCAAGTCGGTCAACGTCAGGGTCAACAACCAGGCCCAGATGCGCCTTTTTTCGGGGAACTACCACAGAAATTTCCGTTAAATGTTCAGGCAGTGGTTCGGGATTATGGGCAAAAAGCCCGTCAGGGGTGCAGTTTAGCGGGATGACTTCCTGAACGCCCAGTGCTTTAAGTAATGCGGGTATTGCCGTGCCTCCCACGGAGTTGACAGCATCCACTGCGACCCGGAATTTTGCCCTGCGGATGGCATCGGTATCAACATACGGAAGTTCGAGTATTTTCTGAATGTGGTATTCAAGATATCCTTCCCGCCTGATGATAACCCCGAGCTGGTCAACCGGAGCATAGCTGAAATCGTTTGTTTGTGCCAGACGGATTATTTCTTCTCCTTCTTCGGCTGAAAGGAATTCGCCATTATGCCCCAGCAATTTGAGTGCATTCCACTGGATCGGATTATGGCTGGCCGTGATAATAATTCCTCCCTGTGTTTTTTCAGCTATAACGGCCATTTCGACGGTGGGTGTTGTTGCATGCCCGAGCTGTATTACATTGATTCCGCAGGCTGACAGGGTGGCTGTGACAAGCGATTCCACCATGGGGCCTGAAATACGGGCATCACGGCCAACAATTACCGTGGGTTTCATTCCGGGGAACCTGAGCCTGATAAATTCTGCATAGGCGGTCGAGAAACGAACAATATCCAACGGGGTCAACGCTTCTCCGGACTTTCCTCCTATGGTGCCCCGTATTCCTGAAATTGAAGTTATGAGTGCCATTGCTGTTTTTTTGACCTTAAAAGTACAAATAACTTCCTTTTTTGGGCTAATTTTGTGCTACTATGGCTGTAACCAGAAAAAAAATCCGTCAGGCGCCCGCAAAATGGACTCCGGGCAATGAGCCGGCTCTCAGGCAGGGAGAACTTCCCGGCGAGGGGTTGCGGCGAATTCTTTCAGAAGAATTGCAATATGCACTTAAGCAGGCGGCCCGTCCCAGGGAAGAGATGCACCAGGCAGTCCACGAATTGCGCAAAACACTGAAACGCATCAGGGCTGTCTTTCGACTCATCGAACCGGATATTGGCTACTATATATGCCGTAAGGAAATATACCGCTACAGAGATATAGCCCGAAACGTTTCCTCCCTCAGGAGCCTGTATGTGTGTCTTGAAATGATCAAAAAAATCCGTCCTGTTCTTTCCAAAAAACTTGCCGGAGAACCGCTGGACAAAACCGAAGCCATCCTGCGCGGACAGTATGAAAATCTTCTGAAGAAAAAAACGGAAGAGAAAGATGTGCTTGAACTGGTTCGCCAGGAACTCATCGAAGCAAACCATCAGATAAATGCTCTGCCCCCTCTTCATAATGATATTACCCTTCATGAAAAATCGGTGAGGAATTGTTTTCGCAAAGGAAGGAAATGCTGGCGCAAAGTGGCAAGGAAAGCAAATTCATCCAATATTCATGAACTGAGAAAACAGATCAAACTATTGCAGTTTCAGCTCCAGGTGCTCTATCCTCTTTTGCCTGAAAAGCTTCAGAAACCTCTTGTCCAGTTGCAGAAACTCGCCCGTCTGAGCGGAGATGAACATGATCTTTATGAACTTTCACTGATGATAAAGAAATATCTGAAGGATGAACCGTATAAAAAGGAACTCTTATTCGGTATTTCCCGCCTTATGCTGAAGTACCGGAAACAACTCCTGCCGGCAGCCAGAAAATTTTATAGCATCAAAAGCAAAAAGTTTGTGGCTGAACTGGGTTTAAGAAATATTCCCATTTCTCCAGTGGTTGATCTGAAAAGCGCATAATATGAAATTTTTCGCTTCCGGAAACGGGTTCAGTAAGCAACAGAAAGAATCCCTGAAAGTCTATGCCCTCATTTTCCTGGTTTGTTTTATAACCTGGCTGTGTGGTATTTTTTTTCTCCGGAACAAACCGGAGTACCGGATTTTTGGCTTGTCCGGGATTCTGCTTGTTCTTTCAGGATTTGTTCTGGTTCCGTTACAGAAAGCAGCGGGATTTCCTGATTTACTCGACAGGGAAGTTACGGGCAGGAAACGTTTTGTTGAACCGTTTGTCATCGGTATTATCTTTGCCATTGCTGACGTAATTGTATTCAAACTGATTCTTCACCCGGAGCCTTATACATCTCTTCCGCCCTTTCTTCAGCCATTCCCGTATTCCCTCTTGCTCTATTTTTCGGGGGCTGTTTATTGTGAGGTTCTTTATCGGCTTCTGCCCCTTACATTGATTCTTACCTTGATAAGTTTGTTCACCCGCGGGAAAGGCGCCGGCAGGTATTTCTGGATTCTTGCTGTTCTAACTTCTCTCTGGGAGCCTCTGGAACAAACAGGGAATGCTTTACCATGGGTGATGGGATACACGTTTCTCAGCGGGCTTTTTTTTAATTTCCTGCAAGCGGTCTACTACCGGAAGGCAGGTTTTCTTTCCTCACTTTCAGTAAGGCTGGGACATTATTTTCTGTGGCATATTCTGCTGGGAATATACGTTCAGCAAAGCCTGATGGCCGGGAATACCTGATTATGCTATGATGTAAGGCAGTGAAAATCTTAGAGTAAGCAGAACGGCAGATTTACCCACTATTCGTCAATTGAAAAACTCAATTGACGAATCGACTAACAAAATCTAATCATTCCGAAGTTTCAGAATGATAGATTTTCTAAGTCGGGATTACCTCGATAAGTCAATAGAAACAAGTTGTTTAAATGTTTTTTGTGTTTCTATTGACTAATCTCGGTTTAAAGTACTTTCTGCATATGCCAGTCGCCTGAAAGCACCAGTTCCATAGTACGGCCGAAAGGGCCTTCTTCCACAGCGGCCACTATTTCCCACTGTCCGGCAAATGCTTCCTGTCCTTCGAGACGTTCTCCATGATACATCACTTCGTGCGATTCCCGCTCTTTGTCAGTAATCACAGATCCATCCTCTCCGATGGCAAAGAAATAGGGAAAGCGTTTCACAAAGCTGATCATGCCGTCTTCAGCAAAGCCTTCAATGGTTGCCGGTTGTCCGAATATTTTCATGGTTTCCTCATCGGTACAGGTTCCGCTCAGATCGCCGTCGGTATCTTTTATTTCGATTAAAAACGGCACTTTTTTCGCCCGGAATGATTCCGGAAATGCTTCACCAAAGGTGTATTCACCTTCCCATTTTCCGCTCAGATTCATATTTTTATCATGCTATTGTTTCGAAAACCAATTTTTGAGAATATTTAAAAACTTTTGAAAAGATTCATCCGTACAATTATTGTAAGAAACGGAGTCAGCAATCTTACTGAAGATTGAAGAAGACCTTGGAACATTGATCCTTTTAAGTACCTCTTCATAATATTCTTTGGGTCTGGAAGGTTTTGTTTTTCCAGGTGAAAGCCATCCATTAATTTCGAGCCACCTATGTAAAGGAAACCCTTGCTCTTTTTCTTTCCATCCGATAGCATGAGCAACGGAATATTTTTTTGCCCACAACCATATTTCAATTTCAGGCTCAATAACAATTACAGCACTTTTGTTTTTCCATCCATTTCTAACAAGACGTTTTTCAAGATTGATTTCAGCATCAGTTCTGTTATTGAATTTTGCTTCTGCTCCGGATCCTTCAAAATCAAAAAGTACAATGGCAAACCTGAAATTCCGAATATAATGTCTTAAAAAATCAGGACTATCATTAAAATTACCAGAATCTCTCATTGGGTTTTTGATTACCTCAAAAGTAATAGTACTGATAACATTTGTGCGAATGAGACGGTTAATAAAAGTCTCTATAAGAGCCTTCTGGTCACTATCCGCAACGAGTACAACAAGATCTTTCATGATAAAATACCTGCCGCAAATAAAACGGAAAGATTAGGATCACCCTGCCAGTCCTTAAGTTTTGGATGTTCAGAACCGTTAATTATGTCAGTAATTCCATTGACTGTTTTAGAAAAACAAAGCAGTTCTGCAGGTTTAACTAGTGAAAGAATTACGGGTGAATGAGATGCAAGAAAGACCTGTGCGTTGTATACCGAAGACAGAGACTGGTAAACACACTCAATTGCCAGAGGATGAATCCCGTTTTCAGGTTCTTCAATAAGAAAAACACCCTGTATGTCTTTAAGATAGGCAATTATAGTCAGGGCAAGAACTCTGAGAGTGCCATCGGATAATAGCCAGCCGGGAACAGCAATGCCATTTTTGTACCTGATTTTAAGATATTTGTGTTTGTCTTCCTCGCGTTCAATAATCAGAATATCATCAATATCAGGTAAAAGGATTTTTAAATGCTCAACCCATTGATTGTATTTTTCTTTGCTTTTTTTAAGGTTTTCAATAACCCACGGAAGATTGGAACCGTCAGTTCTGAAGAAAGTGCCCAAACCTGGAGGGCTTGGTTTGCGCATCAGCTGGCTATTCAGAATTATCATACGGATGCCGTTTTGAAGAAATCCTTTGAGCCAGGTGGCAGCAGGAAACTTGGTTACATCTTCAGGTAAATTTGCAAGAGCTGATTTTTTATTACCTAACTTAAAGGAAGGCAGCCATCCGCTTTTGCCTGATTCTTCAATATAAAAATTGTCATTCCCTTCAGGATTCTTAGTTACAACTCTCCGGTAAATCCCTTTGGCATATTTTTTTATAAGTAAGGTTGACGGTGGAGCCGGTTCATAAGGAAACAACGAAGAGTCATTTTTATCATCATGATTAATCTGATAACCCTTTTTCAGTAATATTACCCTTTCTTCTTTTATGCAATTTTCTTCTGTTTCTTTATGTTTTCCTATTCTAAGTTCATACCGGATTTTGTTAAAATCTGGATTTGAGTTAATGTTTTCAGGAATTTTCGCTTCAATGGCAAATTCAATGTCGTTCCCGTTTCCGGCAAACGTGAGTTCGTCAAAACTGGTTCCCCTGGATTTTACAGCTTCATCAATTCCATTGTTAATTATGTTCGATAGAAATTGTATTGCATCGAGAAAAGTACTTTTCCCGGATGCATTTGCACCAATAAGAACATGAAACCGCTTTAAAGGCAGATTAACATACCTAAGACAGCGGTAGTTCAATATTTGGATAAGCTCAATCATTCATGCAAAAATAATTTAAATTCATTCTTTTGCGAAGGGTTCAGTTGAAGGAATGAATGCGATATTGACTTCGGGGAACAGGGATTTAAGCCATCGGGCACATTCTTTCATTCCCTCTTCTTCTGAAGGGATATGCCCGATAACAATGAGTGCTTTCTTTTTGCCCTGCAGGGAAGCGTCCCGCACATATTCTATGGTTTCCCATTCGCGCGATTCTCCTATCAGCAGCACTTCTACAGCACTGCGCCGCAGGAAATCCATCTGAAGATCACTACCTACAGCTCCCGGAAGAAATCCTACCCGGGTAATTTTCATGGAGGGGTCGCCGACTATCCTGATGCAGGACGCATTCAGCTTTTCAGCGAGCAGTTCCTTAAGTTCCTGTAAGGTGGAAGGAGGGATGACAAAAATTCCCTCTGCACCTTTTTTCCTGTAGCTTTCCCAGCCCAGGGCACGGGTCATGCCTTCCAGAATTCCGTCTGGTTTTCGCATATGCCAGTGATCATGAAACCGCCAGATGATCAGATTATGGTCATTGATATACCGGATTTTATCCAGATAAACCGGATCATTGTTTTTTTCAAATTCCGAAGTTTCATCCAGGTGGTTATAAAAAACAGGTTCATGAACAATAATAAAGTTCCTGCCGGATGCTACTGCTTTTTGCAAAACAGTCATGGTGGGAAACATGGTTATTACAACACCGGTAACCACATTGTCGGGGTTGCCTGTTTTAAATACGTCAACAGTAGGTTCCTGCCACGGAACGCCGATTTTTTGTTTGATTGTTTCAACCATTTGCCGGGCTGTTATTCCGGATGACTGGGCAAAGAGCGGAAAGGTAACAGCAAGAAACAAGAGGGTGGAATAAGTTATTCTTGCTCCTGATCCGAATGTTTCTCTGAGCAAATGATTCCCCTGCAGGATTTGCAAAAGCGGCAATCCGGTTTTCATACAGACATTTCTTTTGAAGAACAAAGATGGTGATTTTCTGCAAAAGCACGAATGCCTGCCATGGCAAAACAATGAAAGGGAAAACATCCGGGCAAACCCCGCTGGAACGAAGTGGAAGCGGCCCTTGCGACACATTGCGCAGTTTTTATGCGCAATGTGAATCAAAAAGAGAAAAGAACACGAGTCCCGTTCCCTGAATTATCTATGCTTCCCGGATCTTCTTCAGCAGAAAATCCCTGGATTTCACCCCGACAAACCGTTCAACCTCCTTGCCGTTTTTGAAAAGAATCATGGTAGGAATGCCACGGATTTTATAAGCAGAAGCAGCTTCGCGGTTTTTATCTACGTCGAGTTTGCCTATAATGGCAGTACCGTCGAGTTCATCAGCCAGTTCGTTCAGTACCGGCGCCATCGCCCGGCAGGGAGCACACCATGCAGCCCAGAAGTCGACAAGTACCTTGCCGTTTTTGATCTGATGCTTGAAATTCCGGTCATCAAGGATTCGGATTTTTTCATTTGAAGGCACCAGCGGCATATTTTTCATCCTCCGGAGGGATAAGAGGATGTAGAAAACCAGCAAAACAAAAAATACAATAAGAAAAATCAGCGTTTTACTCATGGTTAAAATTTTCAGTTTTTTTATGCTTCAGCAAGTTCCAGCTGACGGAGGTTGTGCACATATTGTGCCGCTGCAAGGGCTGCTACCGTACCGTCGCCTACGGCAGTGGTAACCTGACGGAACCGCTTGACCACAGCATCTCCTGCTGCAAAAACACCCTTGATACCGGTTTCCATATCAGCATTTACGATAATCTCTCCGCGCTCATTCAAAATCTGCTGGTTGCGCAGGAACTCTGTATTCGGAACATATCCGATAAAAATGAATACTCCGTCGATCGGCATGTTATAGAGTTCCCCGGTTTTGAGGTTTTTTATATCGACCGATTGCAGGTTTTCGTTTCCATGAAATGCTGCGATGGTAGAACTGAGGATGAAGCGGATGGACGGATTGCTTCTGGCTTCTTCTATAGCATATTCAAAAGCCTGAAAGTGATCAAACTGATGAACAACTGTTACCCTGGAAGCATATTTTGTTAGCGATACAGCTTCTTCGAGGGCAGAATTTCCTCCGCCGACTACAATGATTTCTTTCCCGGTAAAGAAATCCCCGTCACAGGTGGCACAATATGAAATGCCTTTCCCTCTGAAAGTTTCTTCACCCGGTACACCAAGCTGGCGGGGACGGCCTCCCGGTGCAAGTATAACAGCTGATGCTTTGTACTCACGGCCGTCAGAAAGCCGTACAGATTTTACCGCGCCTTCCAGCTGCAAATCGCTCACGGAAGAATTGCCGATAATTTCGCAACCAAAGGATCGGGCTTGTTTCTTCATTATTCCCGACAGCTGATATCCGCTGGTTTTCTCCACTCCCGGATAATTGGCGATCTCATGGGTCAGCACCATCTGGCCGCCGACGGTTCCCTCATTTATAATCAATGTCCTGATGCGGGCACGGGAGAGATAAATGCCTGCCGTTAATCCGGCAGGCCCTGCTCCCAGAACGATCACATCATAGTTTGTATCAGCTTTCATCGTACGTTAACCTTTTTTATGCATTTACCGGTACTCCGAATTCCTGGTTCAGAATGGCCTTTACCTGGTCCATGGTCTGAATGCTCGATGTAGCCTTTACGATTTTTCCGTTTTTGTAGTAAACCGTGAAAGGTAAACCCATAAATCCGCGGCATTCGGGAGCATTTCGTATTACGTATGCATCGGGATTGTCAAATTCCATATCAAAGAACTTGACATGCGGATATTGGGGTTCCAGTTCTTCCATGATTTCGTAAACGGGAATGCACATGGGGCCCATCCGCCCGCAGCAGATCATTACGTTTTCATTTTCGCTGATTACTTTCTGATGCTCAGCAGCACTTTCGATGTGATTTAAATTGGTGTACAACATATTGATAAAAATTTAAGTTATTCGGTAACCTGTATTTCATAGGTAAGTTCCATGGCCTTCCGGTAGGCGGCTGAAACTCCGCAGTACCTGTCCTGCGACAGGTCGACAGCTTTCTTCAGTTTCTCCATGTCGAGGTTCTTCCCATGGAATTTATAGATAATGTGCATTTTGGTGTAATGTTTCGGGTGCTCTTCTGTACTCTCGGCAACTACTTCAATGGAAAACTTTTCGGGTTCCGAGCGCATTTTTTTCAGTATGGAAACTACATCCATTCCGGTACAACCTGCCAATGAAGTGAGCATAAGCTCCTTGGGCCGAGGACCGGAATCTTCCCCACCTACATCCTCAGAAGCATCCATAATCACATGGTGCCCGCTTACAAGGGCATCGAATTTCATATTTCCCAGCCAGGAAGTTTCTTGTTTTACTTGCATATTCGTATAAATTTAAGGTTACAAAAGTAGGCCGTTTCAGCGGTTTATCCGCGAATTATTGGTTTGCGGAATACCGTCTTTCAATTGATATTAAACAATTATTTTATTGATTTAGTTCTACCTTTGTCCTGAAAAAGATTCCTGATGAAAGCGATAACTGAAACCGACAAGGAATACATCTGCGAGATACAGGCTCCCTGTTTTCAGGATCTCAGTCAGGAGGAAGTGGCGCTGATCAGGGCAGGTAAAACCCAGATCCTTTTTCATCGTGGCGAAAATCTGACCAAGCAGGGGTTTTTTGCCTCATCTGTCTTATTTATCATCAGTGGTTACGCCAGGTTATTTATCGAAGGGAACAACGGCAGAAACCTTAACCTTGCTGTTTTGGTTCCGGGTGACTTTGCCGGGATTTCTGCCCTGTTTGGTCAGAACAAGTTTCCTTACTCCATCACTGCTCTTTGCGATACGCAGGTTCTGCTGATTGAGTCGGGCATTCTGGAAAAAGTGCTCCGGCAGAATTCTTCCTTTGCATGGCATATTGGTGCCAGGAATCATTCTTTTGACAATTTGCTGAGGGCAGCCCTCTACTCTGTTGCTTTTCTTCAGATGAACGGCAGGGTCGCTTCGGTTTTGCTGTATCTTGACAGTCTTGTCAGGGAAGGCCATGATGTATTTCCTCTTCTTTCAAGAAAGGACATTGCTGAATTTGCCGGACTTTCAACCGAAAGCACAGTAAAGATTCTCAAATCGTTTGAGAAAGACGGACTGATTCAGTTGCGTGAAAAATCGTTAACCATTCTGAAACCCGAAAACCTGAAAGAAATCAGCAGGTTGGGGTAAGTAGGCAGGGAAAATCAGAAGGCAGGGGTACTTTTTCTCCGGAATTTATCATTTTCTTTCTTCCATCATATTCGCTGCCAGGTTATGTTGTAATCCTTTACCCTGCAAAAGAAATACAGGTTTTAAGCCCGGGTTGGCAGGGGATGGGTTTGCCTGAATGTTTTTCAGTACCAAATCGTGATAGTGTTCTATCTGCAAAGCCCGGGTAAACCATGACTGGGTAATATTCTGCCAGATGATGGTAACGTCAGATAGTTGAAGATTCTTTACATAACGTGCGTAGAAGGCAGGCACATCGCTTGAAAAAAGCTGTTTTTCTCCCAGACATCCTCTCAGATCAATGTTTCCTCCTGCAGTGGCAGTCAGAGGCCCTTCTGAAAGGACAAAATACAGGTTTTCGAAACGGATATTTTCCGGAATGCTTTCCTCAGAACCGTAAACAAGGATTCCGGATTCGCCCCGGCAGAAAATATCCCTGAAAACAACGTTACGGATGGTGCCCAGCTTCCCATTATCTTTTCCTCTGACGGCTGAAATGTGCACAGGTTCCCCGTTTCCCCACCAGTCGCCGGTATGCAGTCTTGTTTCAATATGTACCTGGGAAATGATAATGTTTTCCAACGATCCTTCGTCACGCAGGAAGATTCCGATACCACGGTTCGACCCGGTTATGTTCACATTGCTGATATTGATATTCCGAATAGTATTCTGATCGAGAAACCCTATGCGGATGCCGCTTGACCTCGACTGAAGATGACAGTTTGTAATATTGATGTTTTCTGAAATATGGAGCAGATTTGCATAACCTGGAAGTTCAAAATGGCGGGCATACCCTGTAATGGCTATGGCATCGTCGCCTGCCCTGATGTCGCAGTCAGAAATATTCACGTTGGAGCATGAAGTAACATCAATTCCGTCGCTATTTGGAGTTTCCAGACTGTTCCAGATTTTCAGTCCGTTTACTATGACTCCGTCACAATCGGCAAAATGCAGTGTCCAGAAAGGAGATCCTCTCAGGGTAATATCACGTACCAGAACATTTTTGCATTCTGAAAAGATGATCATCTGGCGTGGCCGGTCTTTTGGCATAACCGGTCCGTCACCTATGCCTGACACGACCTTCCGGAAAAGTTCTTTTTGCCGGGTATGCTGAACTCCACCCCATTCAATTTTCTTCGGGGTATCCCATACAAAAAATGCCTCTTCATTCCCGTCAATGATCCCATATCCTGTAATTGACACATTTTCAGCTTTCCGGGTGTAAATGATTCCGTAATGGTAAGTCTGTCCGTCATTTTCCGCCATGTAGGAACGGTATTCATTCAGATTGCTGCTGCCTTTGAGTACAGCTCCGGCCTCGAGGTATAGGTTGATGTTGCTGCGGAGCTCGAACGTACCCGTTATGTAAATGCCCGCAGGTACTATCACGGAGCCTCCTCCGGTTTTACTGCAACTGTCAATGGCCGCCTGAATTGCCGCTGTATTAATATATCCGGGGCCGGGTCTGGCTCCGAAGTCCACGATCGAGAATGTACTTCCCTTCACCTGTAGAATTGAAACAGAGGCAAACATCAAAACCTGCAGAAAATTCTTCATAAAACGCATTATTTTTGATCCAACGGGTGTTTCAAAATTAATGAATCCTGTGGATTATGGTTTAATAATCCAGAAAGAGGAATGGGAACAGGCATATTTTGTAAGGAAATTCAGCAGCTTCAACTTCCGGGGTTGTAAGGTGGAAATTACCCCAGATGCCGTTCTTCCAAATTATTCCTCCATGCAGGAGTGCGTTTCACTTCCGCTGGATGGCCTGGTTTTAAGGATGGCAGAAAAGAGAATCTAATATAGAAAGGTAAAGGCTGTTTCCTCTTTTACCTCAGTTACATTCTTGCCTTGATATACCTGTTTCATGCATTGGCTCTTTTGCATTCCTGATGAATTGTTCGAGTTTTTATTACCAGGTTTTATCTGAAATTGGAGAATGAAATGAAATACTTATCCAATCCCGAAGGAATGGCATTATTGTAGAAAATTCCATCAGGAGAATTAATTAGAACCCCGAAGGGGTGGTATTATAATACAGCCAATAATGCCGCCCCTTCGGGGTTTTTGATGCCTTTTTACCATTCGGTTCTACAATAATGCCGCCCCTTCGGGGTTTTTATTACCTTCTAACCCTTCTATCATATTCATGTTTTGAACAAACTCAACGAAACCGGAGGTTTCGAATTCCAATGTCCATGGTTACATCCATGGCAGAGGAAACAAGAACCTTTGCAACACCGGAGGTATTGAAGAAAATTGCCTGTATTCTGCCTTCCGGTGGTGAAAATTCAAAAATCTGGTTTCGGCGGGATTAAGCCGTTAGCCTGCGCTAAGGCATTGCTTCGTTTGCTCTCCTGATGCGAAAGCAAGGTGTAATAGCCAAAGGGCAGAAAGCAGATGAACAACATTCGGAATATAGTATTCAGAATGTTTTGCGAAATGCACCAGAGACTGCTAAAATAAAGAAGCCCGAGACTCTGCAATGGTTGCGACACTCGTATGCAACGCATTAGTTTGAATCGGGCACTGACCTCAGGTATATTCAGGAATTACCGGGTCAAAAAAGAAGCAAAACCACTGAGATATACACCCATGTAACTGAAAAATCTCTGCAAAAAATAAAATCACCCTTTGATGATTTATAACTTTTTTGTAAAATTTGTACTATGAATATATGCAATTACACTGCAGAAAAAAGTGCACAATATATTCCATTTTGGGTGTATATATGCACTTTTTGGGGCGAG
>JAAYUG010000069.1 GCA_012517825.1 Bacteroidales bacterium
GATGCTGTCAAACGCAGTATCTTCCTTGTTGACGTATATGATCTGAGCTCCGTGGTCTTCCTGCCGGATGCGGGCCATTATCTGGTAAAGAATGTAGCTTTTTCCTGTTCTGCGCTGTCCGGTAATCACCTTAACAACATTCTTCCCCATAAATGGTGCTATACGTGTGGTATACGTTTCCCTTTCAATAAGATGTTCTGGTATTACCGGGAACGACATGATTAAAATACAATTACAACTTTAGCAAAAAAATAATATATTGTAAATATAATTACAAAAAATAATCCTCATTGAGTTTTTTAGTATGTGAGAGGAGGTTCCAGAGTTCCATGGATTTCCGATTTCCGATTTCCTATTTCCAATTAACGTGTTATGGTTTTCATAGCGTGATCTCGTAGAGGAAATTGGAAATTGGAAATAGGAAATTTTCAGGGATTTCCGATAACGAAATTTCCGATTTCCCATTTCCTATTTCCAATTAACGTGTTATGGTTTTCATAGCGTGATCAAGGACAGGAAATTGGAAATTGGAAATAGGAAATTTTCAGAGATTTCCCATTTCCCATTTCCAATTAATGTGTTATGGTTTTCATAGCGTGATCACGTAGAGGAAATTGGAAATTTCTAACTATTTCTTATTTCCATTATCTTGCTGGTTAGAAGAACCCTTTTTCATTTCTTTTATTTCCATTCCATAATGTTCTTCGGCCAGATCGATCATCTTTTTATAGAATTCCATTTCGATTTGCTTCTGCTCAAGCAAACGCTCCAGCTCTGCCAGGCGTTTTTTAAGTTGTTTTAATGAGGGGGAAGAGGACATTGGCTGTGGGGTTAGTTTTATTGTTCCAGTGTTCCAGTGTTCCAATGTTCCAAAGTTCCAAGGATTTCCGATAACGAAATTTCCGATTTCCCATTTCCTATTTCCAATTAACGTGTTATGGTTTTCATAGCGTGATCAAGGACAGGAAATTGGAAATTGGAAATAGGAAATTTTCAGGGATTTTCGATTATCTACTAATTAGGTTCCAGAGTTCCAATGTTCCAGAGTTCCAATGTTCCATGGTTCCAATGTTCCAGGGTTTCAGTGTTTCAGTGTTCCAGTGTTGCAGGGTTTCAAGGATTTCCGGGTTAGTCTTCAGTACAAGTTAAAACCGTTTTTTATTTTGAATGCTTCTTAAAACTGCTTTTTATTTTGAATGCTTCGGAATTGCTTGTTTATCATTCATGTTTTATCCGTGGTTTAAAAAAACCTTTAATACAATTTGAATTTATGATGCATATTTGTATATGGGTTTTTTCATTAAAGCCAGCTCCGGGATATATCGGTTCTCCTTCAATAAAAGCCGCTCTTACTGAATCAAAAGGAACTTCTTTTTGCGATTTAAGAAAACTATGTGTATATTCAATAACTGCACAATCAAGATACCTCAGAACTCTGTCTTTTCCCGCATCAGACGGGTGATTGACGTTTTTAGGAATCGGTTTATCAAGTTTTTCTGCGTCAATCTTAAAGAGCTGATATGATTTTTTTAACAGATCGATATAAGCTGAATCAAGCAGATCAAGGCATTTTCCCAGGCTAAGAACAGCTCCTACAACTGCAGGTTCTTTAAGAGTACCTGCCTTCTTTTTCTGCTCAGCCCATAACAAAGCCCTCTCCGGATTGTTTTCCCAGAAGTACATTCCATGACCCAACCAATCATACGAATTCTTGCTTAGTCTCACGTAAGAAGGATCATCAATAAGTTTTTTTTGTTCAGTTAATTCGCAACCATGAAAGCCCAAGATCAGATTGGATCTTGTAGAATACATCGTTGTTATTTTTCAGAGGGAATATAAATGTCTTTATACGGTGCTTTTAAATTCCCTTTTTTAGTTATTATACCTGCATCTCTGAAGATTTCAAAAGCTTCTTTTTTTGAACGCTTACTTGCAATTGCATCATCAAACAGTTTTATGATCCTTCTGGCTTCGCTGTTTTTCATATTTTATCGGTCATTTTAGACTATACACAAATGTAATAAACAATTTCCAATATCCAGATGTATTTTGCTTTCTTATTCTTGCAATTTACAGCGTGTTGAATTTAGCTAAGGGCTAGAGATGTGGCGATCCAAAACAGGTCTTTTCCCCGCAGGGGATGAAGGAACGGGTTCGAAGGTTCCAGGGTTTCAAAGTTCCAGAGTTCCAAGGATTTCCGATAACGAAATTTCCGATTTCCCATTTCCCATTTCCAATTAACGTGTTTTGGTTTTCATAGCGTGATCAAGGACAGGAAATTGGAAATTGGAAATAGGAAATTTTCAGGGATTTCCGATAACGAAATTTCCGATTTCCCATTTCCGATTAATGTGTTCTGGTTTTCATAGCGTGATCTCGTAAAGGAAATTGGAAATTGGAAATAGGAAATTTTCAAAGATTTCCGATTTCCCAATAATGAGGATCCAAAGTTCCAGGGTTCCAATGTTCCAGTGTTCCAGCGTTTCAGGGTTCCAGTGTTCCAGCGTTTCGGGTGTTTAAGTTCGATTTGGGTTTTGTGGGTTGTGATTTTAGATTTGAGATTTAATTTGTTTTCGTTCGGGATCAAAAGAATCAGAAATCAGAAATCACAAATCTCGAATCACAAATATTTCGTTCTTCTTCTGCTGTTTTTGAATTGGGCATTGTGACCAGGGTTTTGTGGTTTGGTATTTGTGATTTGTGGGTTGTGATTTGTGATTTTAGATTTTTGATTTGGGCGTTGAGCTCTGCGCTCTGTGGTTTGTTATTTGTGATTTGTGAGTTGTGAATTTTGATTGGTGATTTAATTTATTTTCGTTCGGGATCAAGGAGGGGGATACAAGGTATCATTGTTCACAGCTTCGCCCGGTCACTCCCATAGGGGGGTAACGGGCGGGTGGTGGAACATGTTGTGTTTCCGGCAGAAGCCGGGTTATTTATCTTCGTTTCCCCAGAGGAGAACGCAGGGTTCTTCCCGGGAGAAAAAAGCCGGTGCTTCGGCGGAGGTGAGCACGAGGTAGCGGATTTTGCGGTTGATGAGCTGTTCGGCCCTTTCGGTGAGGGAGGCGAGGTAGGTGCTATCGAGCTGATCGCTTACGAGCATGATGTCGATGATGCCTTCATCAATGCCCCGGGCCATACTGCCGGTGAGCCAGGCGCTTTCCACATTGCCGAGCTTGCGCACAACCCGCTCCACTACTTCGTCGATGCCCGTGTATTTGCGCAGGATGTTCTGGAGGTCGGAGAACATGGGGTGGGAGGCGTTGGCACGGAAATATTTTTTGTTGCCGCGGGTTTCGGAGGTGAGCATGCCGGCCTGCTCGAGGCGGTTGAGTTCGAGGCGGATGGCGTTGGAGGACTCGCCAAACTCGCTTTCGAGGTCGCGCAAATAGGAGGTGGTACTGCTGTTCAGGAAGAACTTAATCAGCAGGCGCAGACGGGTTTTGGAGGTGATGAGTGTGTCGAGCATCAAAAAAATTTTTGAGCAATAAAATTACTCAAAAATTATTTTTATGCAACTTTGACTGTGGGGATGTCGAAAAACGAAATTTTTCGTTTTGCTGAAGAAAATTTCTGTTTGACAGAAGGCCGGGGAGGGATCAGAGCCGGAGGATGAGGAGGAGGGCGGTGAGGGTGGAGGTGACGGAGCCGACCAGGAGGAGGTAGTCGGAAATATTGACACGGACGGCTCTCAGGAAATTGGGCTTTACGTAAATAATATCATTGGGCATAATATAGTATGCTTCTGAGGTGACAAGGGAAGGATCGGTAAGATCGACCTTGATGGTGCGGGTGCCGTTTTCTTCCTGCCGGATGATGACCACATCCCTGCGCCGGCCGCTGTAGGTTACATCACCGGCCGAGGCAATGGCCTGGAAAATGGTAAGCCGGGCACCGGGATAAAATTTGCTTCCGGGCTGAATCACTTCCCCCAGAACAGCATAGCGGAATTCCGCCAGGCGGGCAATTACAACGGCATTCTTCAGGTACTGGTCGGCCGCCTGCTGGATGGCTATTTCTGCCTCGGGCAGGGTCTTTCCGGCAACGGGAATCTTTCCCAGGAAGGGTATCTGCACGTATCCTGAGTCGGAAACGGTGTATCCGAAAAGGTACATCCCGCCCTGGGTGATGTAGGACATGTTCATGGTGCTGCTGCCGAAAATGGGGTTGTACATGGAGTTGATCTCGGGATTGGGGGAGACGATGCGTACGTAGAGAATGTCGGCGGGCTGGAGGCGGTAGTCGGCCATGGTGCGGGGCCAGAGGGTATCTTTCTGTTCGATGTTGCGGAGGTAAACAACCTTTTTGTAGGGATTGCAGGATATAAGCAGAAGGAGAGGTAAAAGGAAAAGAATGCGTTTCATCGGGGAGGTATGGTTTTTGTGCAAAGGTATATTTTTATAGGAAATTTGAAAAAGTCTAATATGACAGGCGTTTGGCGCCGCGGCGCCAAACGCCTGTCATATTAATATTCAGCTTCCGATCATAACAAAGGCTCCCCAGTAGAAGGGTTCGGGGTGGGATTTTTTGACGTCGAGCTGGGCTTTCTGGAAGGCCTGGCGCTTATCGCCCAGCTGAAGCCAGTATTTATAAAAGGTGTTCATGAGTTGTTGGGTTA
>JAAYUG010000070.1 GCA_012517825.1 Bacteroidales bacterium
AAAATGTAATTCTCAGCGACAAACCCAGAGCAGAACTGTGGGTAAGCCGGTCGGGAAAACGCAGGGCAACCGGACTTATACTTTTGTTGAACATTCTGGCTGCATTGACGGAGTGACGGGCATACGCATTGTAGAGGGGAATGGAAATCAGGGCGAGTCCAAGTCCGCTTCCGAAAAGCGGATAATTCATCTTTGCTCCGGCAAGATTTTGTCCGACAGCCCAGCCCATCATTGCGCCTCCTGCAATACCAACCGGCACATAGATGTTGTAGTTCAGCACCGCTTTGTGCATTTCTTCTTTTGCACCGGGAGTATGTCTCACCAGATCTTCCATCTGGCCCGGTCTGAGCATTTTGCCCTGATAACGGAAAACAGCCGTTCCGAAACCCTTTTTGTAATAAATGGTATCAGCTTGCTGACTAAAAGCATTGCTGACACATACCGTTAGAATCAGAATAAATAAACCGCGCATGACATGTGGAACAGAAATCGCAAAGTTAAAAAATTCAGAAAAATTCCTGAACCAAAAACGAAAAAATTCTCAGAAATTTCCAATTTCCAATTTCCTTTATGAGATCACGCTATGAAAACCTGAACACATTAATGGGAAACAGGAAATGGGAAATGGGAAATTCATTAATGGGAAATAGGAAATGGGAAATCGGAAATTCAATCATGGGAAATCGGAAATTATTTTGTTTCTAAACCAGCTTCATATTGACAGGATCCCAGCGGATAATTTTGTTTTTAAAATAGCTTTCATTGCAAGCAAGGCAGGGAGCTGCCGCACGGAATCCAAATTCTGCATCCTCCACAACCGGTTTGCCTCCTCTGACGGCAGTGAAGAAGTTGACAAAATGGTCAAGGTGTTCGTCGTAGCCATCAGGTGCCTTATAAACAAACGGAGGTTTTTCGGGTCGTTTCTGGTCTTCGGCTGAATATTTCCGGTTGTATTCTTCCAGCAGTTTTTTCTGCATTGCTTCAGGGTATGTATCGAAGGCATCCCAGCCGCCAATTCCGGGAGCTTTTGACATGATGCTGTGGGTAACGGTAAAATCGTTCCAGCCCAGTTCCATCACCCCTTCGCTTCCTATCAGGCGGGTGATCCCCTTTTCTCCGGCGCCGCTGATAAAATTCACCCGCAGTGTTACCTGAAACTGTGGATGCTCAGGTGTTTCAGGATATTCCATCAGAGCCATCATCACATCGGGCACATCACGGCCGTCTTTCCAGTAACACAATTGTCCGGATGAAAAGATTTTAACGGGCCCGTAAGAACCAGTGATCAGATGAATACCTGAAAGAAGATGCACAAAAAGATCGCCCGAAACACCGGTGCCGAACTCCCTGTAATTTCTCCACCAGAAGAACTGTTTCGGATCGAACGGCCGGGGGGGAAGTCCTGCAGTATATCGTTTCCAGTCGACCGTCTGCTCGGAGGCATCAAGAGGCATGGTATATTCCCAAGCACCAAGGGCATCCTGCCTGTCGAAGGAAGCTTCAACCGAATTGAGCTGCCCCAGAATTCCTGCCCTGAACATCTCCTTCGCCTTCCACAGGGCAATACTGCTCACCCTCTGGCTTCCCACCTGCATCACCTTTCCGCTCTTTTTCCAGGTTTCAATTACATCCCGGCCTTCCTCAAATTTCTGTACCATTGGTTTCTCGCAGTAAACATGCTTTCCTGCTTTGAGAGCATCCATGGTAATGCGGGCATGATAATGGTCGCTGGTAGCTATAATAACTGCATCAATATCTTTGCGGCTGAGGATTTCCTGGTAATCGCGGGTAACGAACAGGTCTTTCCCGAATTTTTCCTTTGCCCTTTCCAGACGCCCGGTATAGAGATCACAGACAGCCACCAGCTTCACACCCGGCACTTTCAAAGCCGTTTCGATGTTCTGATGTCCCATAATCCCCACTCCGATGCAGGCTATGCGAAGGGTATCGTTCGGGCCGAATTTACCGGCCAGCAGCTGATTTTTCTGTTCTTCTCTTTCCTGTGCAGCCAGCAGAACACCGGAACTGCCTGTTGATAACACAGCCGCAGCAGCGGCAGTACGACGGATAAACTCCCTACGGTTTGTTGGTTTCATACTTCATTTTGCATTTGGTTAGTAATCAGTCAGTTTATCTATTTATTACTTTTCCCGCCGGCGAAAACATCGGAAACAGCCGCCGGATCTGTTGTTCATCGGGTTGCGCTCCGTACTCACATATTTCGAAGGCTTCGGTATATTTGACAGAGGGCAGTCGGTCCCTGCCATACCATTTTTCCAGCACAGGCTTTTGCGTTTCGGAAACGGCATAATAGGGAGCATAGTGTTTCATAAGCCAGTTAAAACGCTGGGCCGGGTCGGCGGGCACGTCTTTTTCGTAATGGCCAATCCATGGAAGCCATTCATACACCTGCGAAACATGGGCATCCAGAGCGCGGAACTTTTTTTCCAGCACAGGGGTTATATCGACAACAATGTCAGGCCGGAACGGATTAGGACGCTGAAAATGATCGCTCATATACAGAAAAACTGGATTATCATGAAGCGCCGGTGTACCGCTGAGAATATTCGGAACTGTCACCATATAGGCTGCATCCTGCACCAGGATACCTGTGTACCGGTGGTCGGGGTGGTAATCGTTGGTACGGTGCGTGATGACAATATCTGCCTTCCATTCCCTGATCAGCCTGATAACGGTAAAACGGTTTTCGAGGGTAGGCATCAGTTCACCATCATGGTTGTCAAGTACTTCATAAACAATGCCCAGACGGCGGCCGGCTTCCCGTGCTTCCTCCATTCTGCGGCTGGCGAGTACTCCGCCCGAGATGCTCTGATGACCCTTGTCTCCATTGGTCATTGAAACAAATTTAACGGCACAGCCGGCCTCGGCATAGAGGGCGGCCAGACCTCCGGCACCTTCATCGCAATCGTCCGGATGAGCTCCGATAACCAACACCCGCACAGGGTTATTCTGGGCCAGAAGGGAAAATGATAACAAAAAGGAAAAGAAAAACAGAAAAAGCTTTCGCATACGTTTTATTTTTTAGGAAGATTCAAATATAAAAAAAGTTCCCAGGTTTGGGTCGCCCCTCAGGAAAAAAGAAAACCAATGAAAAAGTTCTTCCTGCCGGACGGAAGGGAATGAATGGAGAAAGACCTGTGTTTGCAGATGATCAATAGATCTGCGGCACAAAGGTTTGTTCCTCTTTTGGCGGCCTTACATAGGCTGTATCAATGCGTCGCGGAGGCAGTTTAAACGGTTTTGGGGTAAGGTCCTCATAAGGAATCAAAGACAGGAAATGGTGAATGCAGTTCAGGCGGGCTCTCCTCTTGTCATCGGCTTCCACAACATACCAGGGACATTGTTTCGTGTCGGTATAGGCAAACATTTTGTCCTTGGCCATGGAATATTCCACCCATTTGTTGCGGGATTCCACATCCATTGGGCTGATTTTCCAACGTTTGGCCGGGTCGTTGATGCGGTCCTGGAAGCGGCGTTCCTGCTCTTCGTCGCTGATGGAGAACCAGTATTTAATCAGGATGATTCCTGAACGAACGAGCATTTTTTCGAATTCCGGACAGGAACGGAGAAATTCTTCGTATTCTTCATTGGTGCAAAACCCCATTACATGTTCCACACCGGCGCGGTTATACCAGCTACGGTCGAAGAGGACAATCTCACCTCCTGCCGGAAGTTGGGAAACATACCGCTGAAAATACCATTGTGACTTTTCTTTTTCGGTAGGGATTCCGAGGGCAACCACACGGCAAATACGGGGATTCACAATGCCGGAAATGGTTTTGATGACTCCGCCCTTTCCGGCAGCGTCGCGGCCTTCGAAAATGACAACCACCTTCAGTTTCTGGGCCTTAACCCATTCCTGGAGTTTGACCAGCTCCACGGCAAGCTTTTCCAGCTCTTTTTCGTATACCTTGCGTTTCATGCGGGAATGAGGCTGGTCATGAATGTCGTGGTAAAGGGCGCCTTCGGCTACGCTCTCTTCCTGGTCATCCTCGGTTTTTTTTGATGGTTTGGTTTCTGATTCTGCCGTTAAAAGAGGCTTTTCGTCTTTTTCTTTTTTGGATTTCTCCTTTTTGTTTTTATGTTTTCCCATATGGCACAATATTTCAGGTTATGGAAGAGCAATGAGCAAGATATTAAATTCAATGAAGATTTCAAAGGTTTTTTTGAATTTTTAACTGCCCAATACTTCAGAAGCGATTGATGGGCTTTGGGTGATCAAT
>JAAYUG010000071.1 GCA_012517825.1 Bacteroidales bacterium
ACTTTAAGACTGCTTCCGAAGATAACGGCTACTGTCTGCCAGAATGCCGCCTGGAATGAACCCCTCAGCTCCTTAACCAGCGTATAGGATGTTTTTCCCGTTTCCCTGTCAATCAGTTTGATGAGCAGTTTCCCCTGGGTGATCGTCAGAGCCTTCAGCTGGTCCTCGTACTCAACCCGCAACTGCTTTTCCACCTGTTTTGCGTATTCTTTCCTTGCTCTGTCATTGGGCAGTTTCATAAACTCCTGGTTCAGTTCCTCGAGTTTTACTTTTGCCAGCTGGGCGTAGGGATAGACAATTTTCAGGTCCCGCACCAGCTTCCAGTAATGGTACTCGGCCTTCCTGCTGGAAAATTTCGGTTTAGGGAAGATGTAAACTTCTTTAATGGTAGCCAGCAATACGGTGTCACCCTCCGTTACCCTGCCCGGCACAACGAGGAAGTCATTTTTCTCCGTTGACTGACCGAATAGGGTAACGGGGAAAAAGAACAGAAACGCTATCAGAAAATTTCTCATCACCTGCATACCATCAAACAATGTACCAGAGGTTGCCGTCAGCAGAATACTACGCAAAAATACGATAAATGTTCCACAGGTTGATGAATCAGAGACTCATCGCAGGCGTTAGCACTATTCATTAGTTCGCTTTGCTCCTGATGCATTAGCCACCCTGAATGGTTCATAACAGAAATTTATTTTTAATTCTCCTCCGGATGTTAAAAAACGAAATTTTGAAACATCCCCTCAGGAAAAATTGTTGTATCAGAAAAATTTAAAAATTGCTAATATTACAGCATGGATAAACACGACAGATCATACACGAACGGGGAAATTACGGTTTTCTGGAAGCCTGCAAAATGCATTCATGCCACCACCTGCTACCGGGAACTTATCGAAGTATTCAATCCCCGCAAAAGGCCCTGGGTGAACATGCAGGGCGCGCCGACAGAACGCATTATCGAAGTGGTTGAAAAATGCCCTACCCAGGCCCTGAGCTGGCAATGGAACGATCCTGAAAAGGAAAAAGAACGGCAGGCCTCTGCTCCCGCCAGAGCCAGTGAACCCGAAGAAAAACCGGTGCTGATTCAGATCATGCGCGACGGACCGATTGTGGTACAGGGCAGCTTTACCTTGTACGATTCCGACGGAAAGGAACGCAAGGCCTATAGCTTCACGTCCTTTTGCCGCTGCGGACACAGCAACAATATGCCATTCTGCGACGGAAACCACCGGCTGAAAGGATTCCGGTCAGATAAATAACCAGAAAAACAAAAAACTGCTGTATGGAAAAAAAGACCCAGGCTGAATTTCATCTGATCAAAAACGGTCCCCTCAGGGTAACCGGTCACTTCCGAATCACCGGCACCGACGGCAGCAAAATCGAAACAGATAAAGAGGTTTACCTCTGCCGTTGCGGACATTCTTCCCAAAAGCCGTTCTGCGACGGGTCCCATGAAAAAACAGGATTCAGAGGATAAAACAAAGGTTCAGTACAGCAGCCAATGTGGTGGATTGCACTCATACTTGTTGCCGGCATTGTAACCGGACGTCTTTTACGCTCCCAAAGCCGGCTGAGGCTTGGCGCCGACTGTCTGCTGATGCTCTTCATCTTTGCCCTTCTGTTTTTTCTGGGCTCAGAAATAGGCTCTGACCCTGCATTTACAGGCCAAATAAAAACCCTCGGATTTCAGGGAGCACTGCTCGCCCTGTTTACTATCGCAGGAAGCATTGCCGCCTGGAAAATCATTCGTTCGTTCTTCCATGAAAAATAGTCTCATCATCACCTGTTTTTTCATCGGAGGCATACTGGCAGGTTTTTTCCACTTTCTGCCCCCGGGATGGATAGGCAGTGGTGTAACCCAGTGGATTCTTTTCGGGCTGATTTTTCTTGTGGGATTTGTTCTGGGTGCAGACCCCAGGCTGGGAATGCTGGTGCGCAGTATCCGGGTTTCGGTTGTATTGGTTCCGCTGGCGGTTGTAACAGGAAGCCTGGGCGGTGCTGCCGTCGGCTGTCTTTTGCTTCCCTCCCTTTCCCTGCCTGATTCGCTGGCCATAGGGGCCGGATTTGGCTACTACAGCCTCAGCAGCATCATGATTGGAGAGTTATCAGGAAAAACGGCAGGAGCTATTGCCTTAATTACCAATATTTTCAGGGAAATCACCACCCTTCTGGCCGCTCCCCTGCTGGTAAAATGGTTCGGGACTATGGCGCCTGTCCTGAGCGGCGGAGCCACTTCCATGGATACCACCCTGCCCGTCATCATGAAATATGCAGGAAAAGAATACCTTTTTTATGCCCTCATCAGCGGCATCATCCTCACCATGCTGACACCCCTGCTGATCAGCCTTATCTATGCCATTTTCTGAGGAACACGATGGCTAACGCGGCACATAATCGGTACGCAGAACCTTAAACTCGGTCCGTCGGTTGATCTGATGGCAGATTTCCTTCTGCTCGTCGGAAGGAAGCGAATTGATAAAGGATTCCGTAAGTACCTGCCCTTCCTTCAGGAAAGGATATTCGGCCGCCAGTTTTTTGTCGACTGTCTTTGGCTGGGATTCTCCGTAACCGCGGGCTGAAAGCCTGTCAGGCGCAATACCCTTTGCAATCAGGTAATTCACCACGCTTTGTGCCCGCTTCTGCGACAGATCCATATTGAACTCATCCGTACCCCGCGAATCGGTGTGCGACATCAGTTCGATTGTCACATTGGGGTTATCGTTCAGGGTTTCCACCAGCTCATCCAGTGATACCATCGACTCGGGACGCAGATCCCACTTGTTGAAGTCATAAAAAATATTGGGCAGTTCGATGGGCTTCTCAATCGAAGAAAGGTAAATAACCATCCGGAAATCCCGGCTCCTGGTGAGACCCTTTGTCGATTCCCTCTCCTTGCCGTTCAGGTATCCTTCAAGGGAGGCAAGGTACACATAATCGGTATTGGGTTTGAGGGTAAACCGGAAGGTGCCGTCTTTGGCCGAACGGGTTTCAATCTGCACCCCGTCGCTTCCGATGGATTTAATAAGAACATTGGCCAGGGGAAGGTCGGTTTTTTCATCTTTCACGGTTCCGTAAAGGTTGAATTTCAGAGGAGGCAGGACAAAAGCGTAGATATTGTCATCGCCTTTCCCTGCACGGGAAGAAGAAAAGAAGCCTTTTTCTTCGTCTTTCTGAAACACGATTCCGAAGTCGTCGGCCGGAGAATTGATAGGAGGTTTCATGTTTTCGATGGTCCAGGAGCCGTCTTCCTTATGCACAGCTTTGAAGATGTCGAGCCCGCCCATGCCGATATGTCCGTCGGACGAAAAATAGAGGGTTCCGTCGGGATGCACATAAGGAAACATTTCATCGCCGGGGGTATTGACCGGTTCCCCCAGGTTTTCGGGTTTGCCCCATTCAGCACTTTTGCTGCTGCGGGTCACCATCCAGATGTCCTTTCCACCCACACCGCCTGGCATGTCGGAAACAAAATACAGGGTAAGTTCATCAGGACTGATGGCCGGATGGGCAATTACCATGCTGTCGCCTCCGAACGACAGGGGATCGGCCTTGCCCCAGCTATCCCCATTGCGCCGGCAGGAGTAAATCTGGCAACCGTACGATTTGTTCTTTGCGGTTTTGCACCGTGAAAAATACAGGGTATTGTAGTCAGAAGTCAGGCAGGGGGTTCCTTCCTCAAACTCGGTATTTACCGGGTCACCCAGCGGTACCGGTGTGCTCCATTTTCCCTTCCTGTCCTGGCGCACCACAAAAATATCGGCATAGCTCTGTCCTGTAGTCCCGTGCTTTTCGTTGCCCATTGCTTCATCGCGCGAAGAAGTAAAATACACCGTTCTGTAATCATCAGATGCAAATGCCGGCGAATAGTCACTGCTTTTCGAATTAAAGTACTTCATGTTTTCAATCTGGTAAGGGCCGGGATTGTTCATCCATTCCAATGCCAGATCGCAGGAAGTAATCAGCGCGTCTACCTCCTTGTCATCGGGTTTGAGCGACTTGTATTTGAGAAACATATCCCGTGCATCGCTGTACTTTTCATTCATCTTCAGTACCTGTCCGTACCGCAGGTAAACCACCGGATTGGAATAATTCTTCGCAATGGCCTTTTTAAACCATACCGCAGCATTTTTCGGGTCATCGATGCGGCGGTACGACTCGCCGATGTAGAACAATACGTCTGCCTTCTGCTCCTTAGGAATAACATCGTACACCTGTTTGAACTGGTCGATGGCATCGGCATAGGCTCCGGCATCAAACATGGCATAGGCTTTTAATGCCTTGTTTTTCTGCCCCTGAACGGATACAGAAATAACAGCAAGTGCTATCATCAATCCTGCAAAACGGAAGGTTCTCATACCGGTAAATCGTTTGACGGTAAAGGTAAAAGTTTTTCCCTTAGAAAGGAACGAAAATATGATGCAAAGATTGTCCCTACGGGAAGAAGTACCGTC
>JAAYUG010000072.1 GCA_012517825.1 Bacteroidales bacterium
AACCCTGAAACGCTGGAACATTGGAACCCTGAATCCCTGAAACGCTGGAACATTGGAACCCTGAAACCCCGTAACCCCGCCCCCCTTATCCTTCACCGTCACGAAAATTGATTAACTCTTATTAATCTGATTTTTTTTGAAGAGATAAAAATTTTACTTTTATAAGACATTGATATTTAATAAAATACAAAGAAGTTAAAAAAAATTTTATTAAACGCCTGCGAGATTTTAGCAATTCTGGTATAAACAAATGAACCTGGTTGGTCGCTTCGGAGTTGACGGAGCGAAGCCTTGATAGGCAGGATCGCAGCACCGGTAGCTGCGATCCTTTTTTCAGGAAAATGAACCGGTTTGTAGCACCAGCCAGGAGAGGAAACTGATGCATCAATCTAAAACCGTCACGAAAAATGCAGCGGAAAAAGGGAATCCTTCTGATTCTTTTTGCCTGCCTGAGCCCTTTCCTGCAAATAAAGGGACAGGATACGGAGAATCTTATACAGGAATTTATTACTGCTTATCAGAAAGGCTCTGTTTCGTCCGGCCTTGCCGGGCAAATATTCAACCGTGACGAGAAGGAAGTGCTTTCTCTTCTGCAGAAATACCATTCCGACAAAAATGACAGGATAAGGGAAGCTTCATGGTACCTCACGGCAGCAATTGGAAGAAAAACCGTTCATTCCGACGTCAGGAAGGACGTGTTGATGCAGCTTATTCAGGGCTGCCGGGATTCCAATCCATGGGTTGCCAGCAAAAATCTGGCCCAGTTAAAGAATTTCAACCGTTCGCTGTTTGATGCACCGGCAAAAAAAGCGCTGGAAGAAATCTTCAGAGCCACGGCTAATCCACCGGAAGATCTGATCAGAATAGCAGGATTTGCTGGATGCCGGAATCTGATTCCTGATTTCAAAAACAGGACCATAGGAAGACAGGAGAAGAATCAACAGCTTCAATGGGTATATTATCTGGCCCTTGCGCGCATGGACGACAGGGAAGCAATCAGGTACTGCATGAAAAGAATCAGAAAGCTTCCGGTCAATGATGAAACCATTGAGGACATGTTTCCCGACCTGATTTATATGCGCCGGAAGGAAGCATTTGATTACCTGCTGGAAGTTGCCATGGACCGATCGTCGCGTTGCTCCTCTTCCAATCCTGACAACGAACAGGCCATACCCTGCACTGCAAAAATCCTCGGAATGATTGCACCCTATCTTGCTGGTTTTCCCGTGCAGGATACGGCCGGATTCAGCACCCTGTCATCGGAAGAAACTATTGCATTGGTAAATAATTGGATGAAAGAAAAATACAATGCCGATGCCATCCTTCAGGATATTTACTGAAAGACAGTGCATTCGCACCGGGAAGTTTTTTCTTTTTACTGGAAGCTTCATAATCTTCATTTTCCTTTTATCCTGCCCGGTGACAGCCAGTGAGGATTCCATCCGGCTTACTCCCGGAAAAATTGATTCGATCTTTGCCCTGGTAGAACAGGAAAACCGGTATGCAGAGCAAATTGACACCACGCTCTTTTTCAATCTTCCTGCGGGAATAATAGGTCCGGGGGATAATCCGGCCTATGCGCTCATCATTACGGGGGTAACCTTCGAACCCGGACTGGCCAGATTTGATGCCTGCCTGCGCATCACCAACCCGGCCGACGGAAAACAATTGTATTTTGCAGCCTACAAGGTGCCTTTTTCCCTGAATGACGGCCTCGCCGGTCCTTTTGAACTGATGCTGGTGGAAGAAGTTTCCCTTGATTTTCTGCCCGTTTCCGATGTCAGAATCCTGGAAGGCAGTTTTGTTTCAGCAGGGTGTTCAGGATTCGAATCAGTGACTATTCTTGGCCGGCTCTCGCTGCAGCCCGGTCTGTTCATAGCGGCTGACGAAAAAGGAAATCCTGCGGGAGGGCCTGTTGAAACCGAATTTCGCATCACCACACATTCCCTCAATGACCTTCTGGCAGATATTTCCCTGAAGCCCTTTCAGCTCAAAAACCTTCCCGATTTCACCTTTGTGTGCCGTCATCTTGTTTTCGACATGAGCGACCGGTTCAACCCGGCCGGATTATTTTTTCCTCCGGAACGACTGGGAGATTTCCCTGGAGGAAATACAGGTTTATGGCAGGGAATTTATATCAGTGATGCCGAAATCATATTGGGCAGGAAATTCCGACGCAAATCGGATAGTCTGCCGGTCCGTTTCGGCGTCTCAGGCTTTCTGCTGGATGACAGAGGGTTTAGTGGTACCGTACAGGCAACGAACCTTCTTTCTTTCAATGAAGGCGACATGAACGGATGGAACTTTTCAGTGGATAACCTTAGCCTGGCCTTCATTGAAAATCATGTGAAAGCAGGTATCATGGAAGGACGTATCAACATTCCCTGTCTGAAGGTACCGGACGGATTCTTTTATTCGGCCATCATTGACGCCAATGGCCGGTATGCTTTTTCCATTCGCACCTTCGATAGCATTTCCGTTAATCTGTGGGGGAAAACACGACTGGTTCTTGATCCTGGTTCACGGATTCTGGTTGAAGACAACAATGATACCTTCTTACCCTCAGCTATCCTCAACGGAAGGATGTCGCTCCATGTTCCCCTGGGAGAGAAAGGGAAACAGGAAATAGAACTCGCTGACATCCGGTTTCAGAATATGTGCATATCAACAAGGGAACCGTATTTTTCCATCGGATATCTTTCGCTTGACGGCTCTAAACAAGGCCTGCTGGCAGATTTTCCGATTACCATAAACCACATTGGGTTAAGAGCTTTGCATCCAGCATATGCTTTGGAAATCGATGCCTCGGTTAACCTCCTGGAGCAGGAGAAGGAAGGATTTGCCGCGCAGGCGGACATTATGCTCGTGAACCGATGGGAAAATCATCAGTTCTTTTATGAAAGAACTGACGTCGGAGAATTGTCTGTGAACATCTCCAAACCATCAGCCTTTGAGCTGAATGGAAACGTGCAACTTCTTAATGAAGATCCGGTATATGGAAACGGATTCAGCGGGAAAGTGCATCTGTCAGTAGCCGGGAAATTCATGGTGGACGGAATGGCGGTTTTCGGTAACAATGGTACATTCAGGTATTACTGTGCCGATGTTCTCTTTTCCTCATCGACCGGCATTCCGGCCGGACCCATTACTATCAACCAGCTTGGCGGTGGAATTTTCTGCAGGATGAAGCAAAAAGAATCTTCGCCCAATCAGATTCCGGGGATTTCTCTTCCTTCCGAGCTGGTATATGTGCCTGACAGGAAAACAGGACTGGGGTTGATCATGCAGGCCGGTTTTGTGGTAGCAGAGAAAAGTCTTGTTTCGGCCGATACCCGCTTTGAAATTGCATTCAATACCCATGGAGGGATTAACAGAATAGGCTTCGACGGAGCAGTCAAATGCCTTACTCTTCCAGGTCAGACGACAATGGCAGTATTGGGAGAAAAAATAAAGGCAGCAGCCAGAGGTGAGATTCCCGAACCTGATAAAGCCTCTATGGTGGCCGGCAGCTTGCAGATGGAAATGGATTTTACGGAACATTCCTTTCATGCCGACGGACGCATTTTCATCAATGTTGCCGGGACATTGCATGGCGACGGACCGAATAATCTGGCCGGGCGCATAACCCTGCATGTTGGCGATAATGACTGGTATTTTTACATTGGTACCGTTCAGAATCCTGTTGGACTGAACTTTGCCAATTTCGGACATGCATACGGATATTTGATGGCCGGGAAGCACCTTCCTGATGCCCTGCCGATGAACCGAAGAGTTGCCGAAATCCTGAACCTCCCTCTGTCGGAGTTTCAGAAAAACCGGAATCAGGCCATGCTGGACAACGCAAAGGGCGTAGCATTTGGCTCGGGTTTCGATTTCAGGGCAGGAGGAGAAACCCGGGTTGTTTACGGATACTTTGACATAGGGGCTGGCTTTGACCTTATGTTAACCAACTATGGCACAAATTCTCACTGTGCAGGGAGTTCAGGCCCTCCCGGAATCAACGGATGGTATGCACAGGGACAGCTTTACGCTTATCTGCTGGGCCGGCTCGGGGTAATAGTTAACGTACTTAAAAAAACGAAAAAGTTTGACATCCTCAATCTGGCCGGCGCCGCCCTCATGGAAGCAAAAGGGCCCAATCCCATGTATCTCAGAGGAACCGTGGGCGGAAAATACAGCATCCTGGGAGGAATGATCCGGGGTCAGTGCCGGTTTGAGATAACGGCCGGTGAAAAGTGCGAAATAGTTGTACCCGAAAAAACCCCTGCCAATATGGAACTGATTGGCAGCATCACCCCCGGAACGGATACAAGGGATGTAGATGTATGCATTACACCGCGGGTTGTATTCAATCTCCCGGTAGGTACCGAAATAAAGCTTAGCAATGAACCGGAACTGTATGAGAAATACCGCATAAAACTTGAAAAATGTAACCTGAGGTTGGGTTCTGATGAAGTTGATGGACAGTTAGAATGGAATCAGACCAGGGATGTGCTGGTGTTTAAATCGTCTGAAATTCTTTATCCGTCATCTTCCTATACGTTTGAAGTAACCATCAGTTTTGAAGAGTGGAAGAACGGCCAATGGGTTTCATTTACCGAAAACGGAAAAGTCGTCACCGAAACACAGCAGGTGACCTTCACCACCGGACCGCTGCCAAAAGAAATACCACCTTCATTAATCAGTTACAGCTATCCTGTTTCGCACATGATGAATTTCTACCCTGGTGAAGCAGATACAGGATACGTTGTTTTTCGCCAGGGCCTCAGGGCATATTTTAATCCGGGCAGTGAATGGAAGCAGGTAATTCGATTTACGCCTGTTTCAGGGGCTGAGGCAATAGAAGTAACACCCTTCTATCAGCCGTCGCAAAACACGCTGTTCTTTGCGATTCCCGGGCATCTCCAGCGCAATACGGTATACCATCTGGAACTGGTAAATATTCCCCTGAACATTTCACCCGATGCCGGCATTACGGAAGAAACCAAAAAAACAAGTTACGACAACGATTCAGTAACAATAGAAATGCGCAGCAGGATGGCTACTGCCAGCATCACACGAAAGGAGGAATCCGTGCTCCTGAGCATGCCTTTCCGCACCAGCCAATACCGAAGCCTGAGTGAAAAAATAAACCTCAGCCGACTTGACGTGCGCTTTTTGCAGGAGTTTGCTCCTTATGTTTTTCTTCCGGGAGCAACCTTTTACCGCGATGAATTATTTGACAGGTATGAAATTTACGGAGGAGACCAGTTCGGGCCTTTGGTGCGCATCAGGGCAGTGCCGGAAGAAACTTCCTGGTACCTGCAGTATATGAAGCCAACAATTTATGAAAATTACCCGGTGGCAGGCATAGGCAGAATCAGCTGGCGCAGTGAACAGCCGCTGGGAATTCCTCCAACGGGAGAAATTCAGATCTGGCAGGAAAATTACTACCATGTCCTTACCGATGACGAGGAGCTTTCAGGTCAGGTTCAGCCATGGGCGCAGTTTGCCCACATCATGTATCTGCTTCCCTATTACTGGAGCTGCGACTATTCGGATGTACGGAACCAGCTGGCCAACTCCTGTCTGTCGGGATGCCCCGATAACAGCAGGGTAGAAACAATACTGAACCATTTCTGCTGGCCGGTTATCAGCGCAGGAGATTATCCCATACGTATTGAATATTTCCTGCCGGGAAAAACCCAGCCCGCCCATTCCTTATCCCTGATTCTGCACAACCCGTTTAAATTATCGCAACCTCAATTTTAACCGAAGTTCATGAAAGGAAGACTGCTTTTCATCTTTTGTGGATTTGTCAATCTGCTCTGGGCGCAACCGAAGGAAGGGACGATACATGTTCTTGCGCGCGCCTATAAGGATTCCATTTGTCTGCGCTGGGCTCCCGGCTCTTACGAAGGATGGCTTGCAGGCAACCGTTACGGTTACAGAATTATCCGGTATACGCTGATACGCAACGGAAAGATTCTGTCTGAACCTGAATCCACCCTGCTCACACCCGAACCCCTCCTGCCCTATCCCCTTTCTGAATGGGAACAAAGGGCCGGAGAGGGCAAATATGCATCAATTGCTGCCCAGGCATTGTACGGCGTTATAAACACCCCGACAGCCGGTATAAAAGACATCCGTCAGAAAACAGAAGAACAGGAACAACGGTATTCCCTTGCCCTGCTGGCTGCCGATATGTCGCCGGCAGCGGCCAGGGCACTGGCATTGTACTATACCGACCACACCGTGCAAAAAGGAGAAAAATACCTCTACAGAATAGTTGCTGCTTCTGCTCCAGCAGAATTTGCGGCTGACACCGGATTCATCTTCACCGGACCAGACGAAATGCTTCCCCTGCCCCGACCGCCTGCACCTGAAATCCTGTGCGAAAGAGGACGGATCATTCTCCACTGGAATACCAGCCTCCTGCAGCACGTGTTTACTTCCTGGCTGGCAGAGCGCTCAGCCGACAGTACCGGCCTCTATCAGAACCTTACGGAAGAACCCATTGTATCGTTTTCTGCAAACGACAGGGAAACCGGTACGATTCTTTTTCCCGATACACTATCGCCTGACACAGGAAATTTGTTCTACCGCATCCGGGGAATCAATGCCTTCGGGGAAATAAGCCCTCCGTCAGAACCTGCAAAGGCAATTCCTTGCGGAAGGGATTTGCCCGTTCCGTTTATTTCTTCCGCTTCGACAACAAACGATGGCCGGGTCCTACTGTCGTGGACAAACCAGAACCCGGCACAACGAAATCATTCCGGTCCAAACGAAATAAAAATATGGCGCTCAGCTGTGGAAGGGAGAAATTATACCTGCATCGGCAAAGTATCGTTATCGGATACCAGCTTTACCGATAATGAACCGGAGGAAACCAATTACTACAAACTTTCGGTGAAAACCCCATCCGGAGAAACCCGGTTTTCCCTGCCGGTTCTCGTACAACTGGCGGATACCGTTCCCCCTTCCCCTCCTTCCGGCATCACGGGCACTGCGGATACTTCGGGAATAGTAACCCTCACATGGAAAAAAAATCCGGAACCGGATCTATACGGATACCGCATTTACAGAGGGAACAGTCCGGAAGAAGAATTTTCCCAGATAACCGTTACTCCCGTAACCGGCACTGTTTTTTATGATTCCATCTCGCTGAACAACCTTACCAGGAAAGTTTATTACCGTCTGATGGCTGTTGACAAACGGCAGAACTATTCAGCCCTGTCGGAAATTTTTGAAGTTGCAAAACCCGATAAAATACCTCCGCCCCCACCTGCAGTATATGCTGTATCGGGCGAAGAGAAGGGCATCGTTTTGTCATTCTGCGGCCGGACAGCCGACGATATCAAAGAGGCACGGATTTACCGGACCGGCGGCAAGGATTCCTGCCTTCGTATGGTAACCGCATTGAAGGAACTGCCCGATACCGTGGTATGGACTGATACATCGGCCATTCCGGGAGTGTTGTACAGTTACTGCATACGGCTTGCTGACAGTTCGGGAAACCTCTCATCCGCATCAGAGGAAGTTACGATGGCACGATCTTTCGGAAAAACCTCTGCAACAAAGCCAACCATTAAAGGGAAAAAGGGAGCCGGCAAGCGGTCTGTTGAACTTTCCTGGAATAATGTCCGTTCTGACACGCGAAAAGTGGTTATATACCGTGCCGAGGGGGAAGAGGCCCTTCGCTCCTATGCATCCGTAGCAGGAAATGTTACCAGATTCACTGACAACCAGGTTTCAGCCGGAAGAAAATACCGGTATGTTATTCAACCCGTCAGCAATGACGGAAAGCATCTTGCCCCCAGCGACCCGGTAGATATAACGCTTTAAAATACCACCTTACACACATCCTCATTTTGCTTGCTTACTGCTATCGTGCAACAGTAAAAAACCTGGAAAATGAAAAAAAGCGGATTTCTGTTGGTTTTGGCACTACTTGCCGTTTGGCCGGTAAACGGGCAACAGTTCAATGCCTGGTACTATGAAACATCCTGCACGTCCAGCCCCGCCGGCGGCACAGCCACATTTACTGCAGTAACCGACGGTAGCCCTTCGGAAGTTCTGCTCAGTAGCACACTGGGATTGAAAAACCTGAACGGACGTGTACAGAAAATCAGGACAACCTATCGTGCTTCCAACTGCACATCTTCAACAGAAACCAATTATTCCGGCGGTACCTGCACTTATAACAGCTTTGCAAACCTCAATTGCAACGGAATCGCCTACACAATTTACAGCAGAATTATTCTTGACAATCCGGTATATATTGAAAGCACGAATCTTGCTTCATACGCCGGAGCAAACAATACCATTGCTTACAGTGCTTTTTGCTATAATCCATTCAATAAAGCACCTGACAGTTACAGGTATCTTCAACCCCGCCTTCAGTACCAGTGCGGGTCGGGCAGTTGGAAAGATCTTCCTTTCACACTTAGCCCCTCGGGAGGGCAAATCGTATTTTCCCCCAAAAACAATTTTACTCCGGACGATCTTTATAAAGCCATTTCATTCCGGGTTCTGAAGACCGTGGGAAATGAAGTAACCTGCGAAACCTATGGAAATGTCACGGGTCCGTTTCAATTTTACGATACCGTTACCCTTACAGTTCAGAACGGCATCAGGCTGGTCTGCCAGGATCAAAGCATCCGGCTCAGCGGGGGGTACAAACTTTTTGGCACTGCCAATGTTGGTGCTTATCTGGAAGTCAGGCAACGTGGTACCAGCAGCTGGACCCAGCTGTCCAAAATCCTTAATGCATCGACTGAACTGTATTTCAGCGATCTGAACAATTCTTCCTGGCTTGGAAAGGAAATAGAAATCAGGGCATTCAAACTGTTTAACGGAAACAAAATTGCCGGAAACATTGAACGGATCATGTTTCTTCCGGCTTTGAACGTTCAGGCATCCGTTACACCACCCTCCTGCTACAGGATGAAAAACGGGAAAATCATCCTTACTTTCCCAAAACGCTCTTCATTCAATAACCAGACTGTAAAAATCCTGGTGACAATAAAAAAATACGATCTTCATCCGATCAGCGAAATAAACAATTTTTATAAGCCCATTAAGTTCCCTGATGATACGGCCACGTATTATTTTTATGATGCGGTCACCTTTTCGGCCGATGTTCCGGATACGCTGCTGGTCATCGACAGCCTATCCATTCAGGATCAGAGATTTAATCTGGGGGCAGGAAAATACGAAATAAATGCCCGTTTCCTCAACGATACCAGTTGCAAAAATTCGCTTCTGGTGAGTATGCCGGAGCCTGATCCGCTGACTGCTGCATTTTCACCTGAAAATCAATGGTTTGACAACAGTACCTCCTATCAGATACGAACCGGAAATGCTAAAGGAAATGCCATCCTTCGTATTGAAGGAGGTACGGAACCTTATGCCTATTGCCTGTACGGAACGACCAGCTACCTGTCTGTTACCGGCCATCAGGCCACCCTGAGCCTTACGGCAGGTGAACATGTGTATGATATCCGGGATGCACATAACTGCAGGGTGCAAAGCCAGATTACCATGAAAAAACCACCGGACATCAGCATTTCGGTCACCGAAACAGGTCCGGTGCTCTGCCACCAGGCCACACTGGGAAACCATGGCAATGGAACAGTTACCATTGCTCTTTCGGGAGGAGTGCCTCCCTTTCGGGCCACCATAAAGCAAAACGGAACCGATATTTTTTCACAACGAATAACCAGCAGCGGAACCGTCAGCTTAACTTCCGGGAGCCTGATTGCCGGCAGCGGATATGTTGTATCAGTTTGGGATACTACGGCCGATCCGGCCAATCCATGGCAGGCAGTTTCGGGGTATTTTACCATTCCGGAACCTCCGGATATTCAACTGGCTTGCAGTGTACAACCCGCACCATGCCATGGCGATCAGGCCACCCTTCATGTTCAGGCAACAGGAGGCACAGGATATCTGACCTGTACCCTCAACGACACCATTCCTGTCAGCGGGAACTTGCTTTCCGTAGGCCCGGGAGTTATCTACCAGTTAAAAGCAACCGATATAAATGGTTGCCGCAAAAGTGTTTCGGTTGAAATTCCACCGGCTCCACCTGCCCTTGTTCTGCACGATTCGGTTATTGGTGTCAGTTGTGCAGGAGCAGGAAACGGCGTGATCATCCTTGTTCCGGAAGGAGGAACACCTTTTGCAGGTCATAAGTATGATATCAGCATGCCGGTAAAGGGACTTACCGACCGGCTCCCTAGGAAAACCTTTACTGGCCTTTCACCCGGAATTTACACCCTGGCGGTAACCGACTCCAACGACTGCCGGGCGGAAAAGGCAGCAGAAGTAAAACTTACGGATAAACCACTCCGATTGACTTCGGTAACCACCAGTCCGTCTTCATGCTACTCTGTTCCTGACGGCAAAGTAACCGTTCTTTTCGATCCGGGAGAAAGGGACTTTCCTCCCTTTCATTTGCGCACTGAAAGCCACTCTGGCTCTGCCGAACAAATTCTGTCAACCCCTGAAGCATGCGTATTTACCGGTTTACGAACGGGGCCTTACGAACTGACAGTAACTGATGGGGCAGGATGCGAGGTTTCAGGAACCTTTACCGTAACCGTCCGCCCCGATAGCCTCCGGATCAGCCAGGTTGAAACAACTCCCGCCATTTGTCCGGGAACCGCAACCGGCAAGATTACCCTTTCGGCCAGGCTGGGAGTGCCGGCCGGCCGGCTGTACCGCTTTGCCCTCTTTTCATATCCGCAAAACCAGCCATTAAGCGAGCTGACGGATACAACCGCCACTTTTGACAGGCTTGAAAGCGGCAATTACCTGGTGCAGGTAACAGATTCTGCAGGATGCACTGTCAGGAAGGTTCAGCCACTTACCTCCCTTCCCACGCCGGTACATTTCACGCTGCATCAGCTGAAAGACCAGTCCTGCGAGGGTGTGGCAAACGGAAGTATGCGGATTTCTGCCTCTTCCTCACCGCAAAACGGAGCACTGAACTATTCCGTTTTCCCCGAAATCATCTTCAGCAGATCGGCCGATACGCTTCTGGCCATGCATCTTATTGCAGGAAATTACAGCATCAGGGCAAACGATTCCGTTGGTTGCAGAAACGATACCCTTGTTACAGTAAAAAACCTTGGCAACGAGCCGGAACTGGTTACCGAAAGCATTGATTCTGCAGCCTGCAGGGAAGCTTCCAACGGATGGTTTTCCTTCTCCATACGGCAGAAGATACCAGATTCCGTTTACACAATCCATCTCCTCTCTCCGGGCCGGCAGGATAGCTTTGCCGTTCATCCGGGCATTTCCCGGGTAACCGACCTTCGTGCAGGGACATACAAGGCAATTGTCACCGACCAGGCAGGATGTTCAGGTTCGGCTCAGATCGAAATACCTTTGAAAAAAGACAGCTTGCATATCGCCAGGATTCTTCTTCAGGAAGCATCCTGCCAGCGTGCTTCCGATGCGATTATAACCGTAAAAGCTGAAGGAGGGCTTCCTTCCAGGGCAGGATATCGTTTTTTGCTGGACGGAAAAACGGAAAAATACGGCAAGGAAGTGGCTTTTAATTCTCTTTTAGCCCAGAGAACATACAAGGTGAGCGCATCCGACTCAGCAGGATGCACGGTAATACAGAATCAAAAGGCTGACTCACGGCCTGATACCCTGAGGGCTGTCATTGCCCGGATCATTGATGCACATTGTTACGGAACAGCAAGTGGAAGCCTTCTGATGGAAAGCTTGAA
>JAAYUG010000073.1 GCA_012517825.1 Bacteroidales bacterium
GTTATTCAGTTTTTCTTCGTCGCGCGCAACCAGCACCAGTTCTGCACCCATTTCTGCCAGTTTGCGGGCTGTTTCTTTTCCAATACCTGAGGTAGCCCCGGTAATCAAAACGATTTTTTCTTTCATGTCAATAAAGTTTGTTTACAAACAACGACAATTTATATAATGTTCAAATAATGAAGGAATGCAATTAAACTTATTTTTATCATTGTCCGCTCGCAGTTCGCCATTCGCTCCTCGCTTTACGCTCTGCGCTCTACGCTGGAACTTTGAAACCCTGGAACTTTGGAACTTTAGAAACCGTTCCTTAATCCCCTACGGGGAAAAAGATTTGGTTTACATCACCACATCTATTGTCCTTCATCCCCTAACGGGGAAATGATAAGATCTTTTGCCATTCGCTTCACGCTCTACGCTAAATAAACAATCCTCTGCACTCTAACCCCAATTCCCCTTTTTACGCTTTACGCTTTACGCTCTACGCTAATTAAAAAATGCTCTGCACTCTGAACCCAATACCCCTCTTTACGCTCTACGCTTTACGCTCTATGCTAAATCAAAGGAACCCTGGAACCCCGCCCCCCATAATTCTTAATCCCCTTCAGGGAATTGGATTGGTATTTGATCATCGTTTTGCCAGCGACCTTAACAATAATAAACATAAAAAAGACCATTATTCCAAACAAAAAATTGCTTGCTGTCGTAAAATCCCTTGGTTAATTTATTGTTAAGTGCAATATTAGCATTACAATTGAACCATGAACCAAATAATGATTCCGCGCATTAATGCATTGATAAACAAGGCCGTATTCTTCCTTCTCACCATTCCGGCATTAAGCATTCTGCCACTTCCGGCACAAAGCCAGGTAGTGATCAATGAGGTAATGAGTTCCAACGGAACTGCCCTGTACGATGAAGACGGCAATGCCCCCGACTGGATTGAACTGTGGAACGCCACGGACGCACCGTTCGACCTGACCGGCGTCGGTTTGTCGGATGATCCCGCTCAGCCCTTCAAATGGTGTTTCCCTGCTTATACTATGGCGCCCCGCCAATACCTGGTGGTATTTGCTTCCGACAAGAACCGCCTCTCTCCTCCCCTGTTTTACGAAACCATTCTTCGCCGGGGTGACACATGCAAATATCTGGTACCCAATGCATCCACCCCGGCTATGTGGAGGTCGGTGAGTTTTGACGACTCTTCCTGGCCATCGGGCCTTACCGGTTTCGGATATGGCGACGGAGACGATGCAACCCTTTTGCCTGGCGGTACTCTTTCTGTGTTCATCAGAAAAACATTTTACCTGCCTGACCCTTCGGCAGTAAAAGACTGCTGGCTTCATATGGATTATGACGACGGGTTTGTTGCTTACCTTAACGGAAAGGAAATTGCCCGGGCCCATCTGGGCACACCGGGCGTACCTCCTGCATGGAATGCCACTGCCGATGCCGCCACTCATGAGGCTGTCATTTACCAGGGCGGAATGCCTGACGGATTTCATGTTAATCCTGACAGCCTGCTGATTCTGCCGGGGAAAAACGTTCTGGCCATCCAGGTGCACAATACCAGTACCGGATCATCTGACATGACGGCAATTCCCTTTCTTACACTTGGATTTTCCACACCGGTGCAACAACCGCGCGGCATCGATTCACTGACCGGACTGCACAATTCTTCCTTCCATACCAACTTCAAAATAAGCAGTGACGGCGATACCATCATCCTTACTTCAGCAGGCGGAGTGCAAATGGATATTTTTATGCCAGGAGCCCTTGAGAGGGATGTCTCGGCCGGGAAGCATCCCGACGGAGAACCAGGGTACTGGCTTTTTGCACAATCAACACCCGGAATGCCGAATGGTACCAGAGCCTATCCCCCTGCGGCCATGCGCAGTATTTCATTTTCCCGTCCAGGAGGAATATTCAGTGAACCCTTTCAGCTTACAATAAATGGCATAGAAGCAGGCGACTCGGTATTTTACACCCTTGACGGCCGGGAACCGGGTACCGGAGATTCACTTTACACACATCCCGTTACCATTGACGGAAATACCGTTGTCCGTGCCCGGCTCTACAATGCAAACCTCCTGCCGGGAAAAGTACAGACAGTCTCCTTTCTCCGCAAAACTTCACCGGTAATACCTCTGGTATCCATCGTCACCAATCCCTGCAATCTTTTTGACTACAATTACGGCATTTATGAAATGGGGCCGCATGCATCGCCTGACTTTCCTTACTTTGGCGCCAACTTCTGGCAGGACTGGGAACGCCCCGTTCATATTGACCTTTTTGAACCCGACACATCCAAACGTTTTTCGTCGCCTGCCGGGATAAAAATTTACGGAAATTATTCAAGAGGAAATCCCCAGAAGTCCTTTGCATTGTTTGCCCGCGGTGAATATGGAGCCAAAGAATTTGCCTACCCCCTTTTCCCCGGTCTTCCTTTCACTTCATACCAGGCCTTCGTACTGAGAAATTCAGGCAACGACTGGAACATCAGTCAGATGCGTGACGGGCTCATGACGTCGCTGGTAGCTGAAACCGGGCTGGAACTTCAGGCCTACCGGCCGGCTTCGGTCTATATCAATGGCGAATACTGGGGTGTGCTGAACCTGCGTGAAAAAATCAACGAACATTTTCTTGCCGCTCACGGAAAGACTGACCCCCACCAGATTGATCTTCTGGAATTCAATGGAAATGTAATCCACGGAGATGCCGACCACTACTGGCAAATGATGAACTTTATCAGTATGAACTCCCTTTCGGTTCAGCAGAATTATGAAGCGGTAAAGGGAATGATGGACATCAAAAATTATATCGACTACCAGATTGCTGAAATTTATTACGACAACTGGGACTGGCCGGGTAACAACCTGAAGTACTGGCGCCCGAAAACCAGTGAAGGCAAGTGGAGATGGATTTTGTTTGACACCGATTTTGGATTCGGGCTGTGGACTCTGGAAAACTACCAAAAAAACACCCTGGCGTTTGCTCTGGAAACCAACGGACCCAGCTGGCCCAATCCGCCCTGGAGCACCTTCCTTTTCCGTAACCTGGTCCTGAACAGTGAATTTAAGACCGAATTCATCAACCGGTTTGCCGATATGATGAACAGCCTGTTTACTTATAAGAGGGTGCAGGAGTACATCGACCGGTTTGCCGGTGCCCTGAAGGATGAAATGCCCCTGCATTTTGAACGCTGGGGTGGAAGCATTTACAACTGGAATCAGGAGATTTCCAATCTGAAAACCTTTGCTCTCTACAGGCCATACTACATGCGGCAGCATATACGTGATGTATTTGCTCTGGCAGGCCATGATTCCCTGCGGGTTACCGTTAACGATGCCGCCGCCGGTATGGTGCGGGTCAATACCCTTTTCCTCACCACTTTTCCATGGAGCGGTATATATTTTAAGAACCTACCTGTACCTGTGGCAGCCCTTCCCCATCCCGGTTACAGGTTTGTGCGCTGGGAAGGCCCGGTGGCCGATGTCAATTCAGTTGCCACAACTGTCACCCTTTCGGCCAAAACCACCATCAAGGCGGTCTTTGAACCCGATCATTCCGGTATACCGCCGGTTGTTATTAACGAAATCAATTACCACTCCCCGGCTGAAGTCTTTACTGACGACTGGATAGAATTGTACAATACCGGACTTCAGCCACAGGATATTTCGCATTGGGTGGTAACCGACAGCGATTCGTCCCACCGGTATGTGGTGCCCGACGGAACCATTCTTCCTCCGCGGGGATATCTCGTGCTCTGCCGCGATATTTCCCTGTTCCGCTCCATCCACCCTGCAGTAAATAATGCCATTGGCAACCTTGGCTTCGGACTGAGTGGAAACGGAGACTGCATAAGATTGTACAACCCGGCAGGTATCCTGGTTGATTCGGTGCGGTACGGCACATCCTATCCCTGGCCTGAAGAACCTGACGGAAACGGGCCTACCCTGGAACTTACCGATCCTTTTTCGGACCATAGCCTGGCAGAAAACTGGAACGCCTCCCAAAATCCCGGAGGCACACCCGGCTCGCGCAACAGCATGACCGACATCCCCTCGCTTGAAAGTAACAAAGAAGCTCCTGAAATCACCGAAATGTTTCCCAACCCGGCCACTGATCATGTATTTATAAAATTCAGGGTGTATAAACCAGAACGCATCCGCATAACCATCCACGATATCCAGGGACGACCCGTGAGAACAATACGTGACGAAGAGTATCTGCCAGGGAACCACGAAATTCTCTGGTTACTGTCAGACGGGGAAAAAAGGCCCGGCATCTTCCTGGTTACCCTTGAAACATCCACCGGTTACAGGGTTGTAAAGCGCATGGTTGTAACCCCCTGAAAAAGGCATCAGGCAGAAAACCCCTTTCCGTCGGCAGGCCCTACGGCAACAACCGGCTGAGAGATAAGATGTTGGCCAGGAACATCAAAAATACGAAGCTTTTCATCCTCTTCGGTTAAACAACTTATCCGACATTTTCTTAACTTCGGAACAGACTTAACCAACTCTCTGGCATTCAGGTATTAAAAAACTTAAATATGAGCGATCAGCCTAAAATTGAGCGGATTCTTAAGCTTATCATTTTCCTTTCTACGGGAACAGGGCATACAATTAAAGAAATAGCAGAAGCAATTGAGATATCGGAGCGTACCGCCTTCCGCTATCTTGATACGCTTAATCATGCCGGCTTTTTCGTGGAAAGAAACCACGAATACTATCAGCTTCGTTATAATGAGCGGGGGAAAGCCCTGAGTGATCTGCTCCACTTCAGCAAGGAGGAAGCGCACCTGCTGGCCCAGGCCATCAACAGCCTGGAAGGAGATTCTGTAGTGCTCACCAACCTGCGCGAAAAGCTCTATTCTCTTTACAAAACCGTACCATACACTGCGGCTGAGGTAAACCTCCAGCACAGCAATGTAATTCAGCAACTCAGCGAAGCCATTCAGCAAAAAAAGCAGGTTGTGCTGGTGAAATACCGTTCTTCGAGCAGTCAGTTTATCCGCGACAGGCTGGTGGAGCCATTTCGCTTTACCACCAACTTCACCGATGTATGGTGCTTCGAACCCGAATCTCAGCAAAATAAGGTTTTCAAGACGAGCCGTATTGAAGAGGTAAAACTGTATGACAGAACCTGGCAGTACGAAGAAAAACACTGCGAAGGGAAACCTGATCCCTTCCGCATGCATACGCCGAACCGCTATCCTGTCAAGCTCCGGATGAGCCTGCTGGCCTACAACCTTCTATGTGAGGAGTATCCTATGGCAAAGGAGTATGTTACCAAGGTCAATGATAACGAATACATCTTCGAAACCGAAGTATGCAGTTATGCCGGAGTAGGCCGTTTTGTCCTGGGCCTGATGGATGAAATAGAGGTGTTGGAAACAAAAGAATTTAAAGACTATCTGTACGGGAAAATTTTTAAGAAGAAGTTTTAGGGAGTGACAGAAGTTGACA
>JAAYUG010000074.1 GCA_012517825.1 Bacteroidales bacterium
TCAAGGAGGTACTATCAGATATTCGGTACACAGTTCTCCCAGTTTGTCAGGGGAGAATTCGATTTCCGATACAATCACCTGCTCAATCCTACCGACTGGGTGGTATACCGTTTATATGCCGGGGTAGGATTCCCTTACGGGAATTCACCTACCATGCCCTTTGAAAAAAAGTTTTTTGCAGGTGGGGCTAACAGCATCAGGGCCTGGCAGGTGCGTACACTCGGACCAGGAACCTATAATGACACCATCTCCCGTTATCCGAACTCCCTGGGTGATATCAAACTCGAGGCAAACGTTGAATACAGGTTTAAATTGTTCTGGAAACTGGAAGGTGCCTTTTTTGCCGATGCCGGTAATATATGGGCTATCAGAAGTAACGATGAACGGCCGGGAGCCGTCTTTAAGCTGAACCGTTTCCTTTCCGATGTTGCTGTCGGCACAGGCATGGGCTTTCGTTTTGATTTTTCTTTTTTCATTTTCCGGATCGATGTGGGAATGAAGACGAGAAATCCTTCTTTGCCGAGGGGAGAGCGTTGGACTTTCCTGAATCATATTCCTGAGAAAAAAGATTTCGCGCTGAGCATTGCAATTGGTTATCCGTTCTGAGGTATGAACCTGTTTAAGAAACTGGCCGACCTTTGGCTGAATTTTTCACGGGGAGAACGAAACGGAATTCTGGTTCTTACAGTGCTTCTGTTTCTGATGATTGTTATCAACACCATCATTCCTTATCTGCCGCCGAGGAAAATATCTCAGGAGCAAAAGCAAAGCCTCCTGGCGCTTGCCGATTCATTGCGGCATATGACAGATTCTACTCCCGCTGTTTCTCTTGCTCCTTTCGATCCCAATACATTGACGGAGGATGGCTGGCGACGAATCGGTTTATCGCAAGGTCAGTCCAGAACGATAGTGCGATACAGAAATGCAGGTGGCCGTTTCAGAGAACCTGAGGATTTGTTCAGAATCTATGGAATTGATTCGGCATGGGTTAGGAGCATCATTCCTTACGTGCAGATTGCCCGGAAGGACGATGGAAATAAAAATGAAGCAGTGAATCAAAAAAAATGGGATGAGAAACTGGGTTCTTCAAAAGAATACCAGCAGAAAATAAGTGAAAAAAGCCATGGCTACGGCGAAATCAATACGGCCGATTCCGTTGCCCTTGTCCGGCTTTATGGAATCGGACCCGTAATGGCAAGGAGAATAATTACCTATCGTGCCCGTCTGGGCGGTTTTGTAAACATGGAGCAGCTGGGGGAAGTTTACGGAATGCGTCCTGAAATGCTTAAGGTATTGAAGGAACACTATCAATGCGATTCGCTGAACATTACAAAAATACCGGTCAACCGTGCCAGGGAAAATGAATTATCTCTCCATCCGTACCTTTCGCGTTGGAATGCACATTCCATAATGAAATACAGGGAAATAAAAGGGAAAATCACTGATCTGAACGAATTAAAAAAGAATCAGGTACTTCCTGATTCGGTTTTCCGGAAAATATATCCCTATTTGTCGGTTGAGTAGTTAAAAAGTAGCCAGGCGATATTTGTGTTATTTTATTATTTTTTTTAACTTTGCGGCTCATTTAAAAAAGGATGATGCTATGATTATTGTTCCGATCAAGGAAGGTGATAATATTGAAAGAGCGCTGAAGAAGTTCAAGCGGAAATTTGAAAAAACCGGAATCATTAAAGAATTGCGTGAACGTCAGGCTTATAAGAAACCTTCGGTTCGCCGGCGCGAAGTTATCACCAGAGCGGCTTATCTGCAGAGATTGCAGCAGGAGCAGGATTAAGGGGTTGCTTTATTCGGCGAAAGCCTGAAAATTCTTTTGCCCGGGTATTGTACTCTACCCCATTATCTATGCACCAGACGGATGTTTTTCTTACGTATCTGATATCTGAAAGGAGAGTTTCTCCTCATACCGTCCTGTCTTATAAAACCGATCTTGAACAATACAAGGATTTCTGCAAGGCCATCAATTCTCCTGTGGAGATTTCCGATGACCCTGTGATCATTCGCTCATGGATTGCTTCTTTACTGGAAAATGGCCTTTCAGCCAGAAGTGTAAACCGGAAAATGACATCCCTTCACTCGTATTTTCGTTTTGAAATGCGTGAAGGCCGGCTTTCTTCCGATCCGATGCTGATGATAAAACGTCCCAGAACCCGTTCCGAAGTGCCTGAATTCATCGATGAAGATCAGATGCGGCAGCTTCTGTCGGAGGTCGATTTTGGCGAAGGTTTCAAAGGATTACGTGACCGCCTCATTCTGGAAATGCTATACCAGACCGGCATGCGGTTGAGCGAGCTGATTTCGCTTCGCGATACGGACATACGGTTCGAAGAAATGGAAATACGGGTTACCGGAAAAAGAAACAAGCAACGCATTATACCGTTTTCGTTTTTGCTGAAAAAAATCTGCATGGAATACCTTGCTGTGCGAAACAGGGAGGTCGGTACCACAGATACCTTTCTGGTGCGGGAAAATGGAAAATCTTTATATCCAAAACTTGTTTATCGTACAGTAAATTATTATCTTGGTCAGGTGACCACTATCGCCAGAAAAAGTCCGCATATTATCCGGCATAGTTTTGCCACCCACATGCTGAACCGTGGCGCAGACCTTAATGCCATCAGGGAACTGCTTGGCCATGCTAACCTCTCGGCTACGCAGATCTATACCCACAATTCATTTGAAAAACTTAAAAAGGTATATAAACAGGCCCATCCGAGGGCTTAATTAACGAAAGGAGGCACCTATGAAAATCAATGTAACTTCGGTACATTTCGATGCCGATAAAAAGCTTCTCGATTTCATTAATAAAAAGGTGGTAAAACTTCAGCAGTTTGATGAACGCATTCTGGGTGCTGAAATCATACTGAAGCTTGAGAATAATATGGAGCAGGGGAACAAAATTGTTGAAATCCGCCTTGAGGTCCCCGGAAATGATCTTTTTGCCCGCCGGCAGTCCAAAACATTTGAAGAGGCTGTTACTGAGGCAATTGATGCTCTTCGAAATCAGGTTATCAAAACAAAGGAGAAAAAGCGTTCATAAACTCTTCATAATTTTCGGTTCAAATTTTTTTATCTTGACAAATTATTATACATTTGCAAACCGATTTTGGAGGGTGGTTTTTCAGGCATAAACAGCCTGAAATTGCCGATGTAGCTCAGTGGTCAGAGCAGCGGTTTTGTAAACCGCGGGTCGTGGGTTCGACTCCCTCCATCGGCTCTGTTCATTGAAATCCGTATGGGGAGATACCAAAGCGGTCAACTGGGGCAGACTGTAAATCTGCTGGCTGATGCCTTCGGAGGTTCGAATCCTTCTCTCCCCACATGTATGCGGGAGTAGCTCAGTTGGTAGAGCATAACCCTTCCAAGGTTAGGGTCGCGAGTTCGAGCCTCGTCTCCCGCTCAACTTTCTGCCGATGTAGCTCAGGGGTAGAGCACTTCCTTGGTAAGGAAGGGGTCATGGGTTCAATTCCCATCATTGGCTCAAATAAAGGAATGTAAATTAACTCAATAGAAAACCAAATAAAGTTTATAATTTTTAACCAGTTTAAATTATGGCTAAAGAAAAATTTGAAAGGACAAAACCGCACGTCAATATTGGTACGATTGGTCACATCGATCATGGAAAGACTACCCTTACGGCGGCCATTACCATGGTACTTGCAAAACAAGGTCTGGCAGAAGTGAAAACATTCGACCAGATTGACAATGCTCCTGAAGAAAAAGAAAGGGGTATTACGATTAATACGGCACACGTTGAGTACCAGACCGCAAAGAGGCACTATGCCCACGTTGACTGCCCCGGCCATGCCGACTATATCAAAAACATGGTTACCGGTGCTGCCCAGATGGACGGTGCTATTCTCGTGGTTGCTGCAACCGACGGTCCTATGCCGCAAACCCGTGAACATATTCTTCTGGCCCGCCAGGTGAATGTGCCCCGTATTGTTGTTTTCATGAACAAGGTTGACGCTGTTGATGACCCGGAAATGCTGGACCTCGTCGAAATGGAAATTCGCGAGCTTCTCAATTTCTACGGATTCGACGGAAACAACGCTCCCGTTATCCGTGGTTCTGCACTGGGCGCTATGAACGGTGATCCCAAGTGGGAAGAAAAGGTTATGGAACTGATGAACGCAGTTGATGAATATATCCCGCTCCCGGTGCGTGACGTTGACAAGCCCTTCCTTATGCCTGTTGAAGACGTATTCTCCATTACAGGCCGCGGTACAGTTGCAACAGGAAGAATTGAAACGGGTGTTATTACAACCGGTGAAGAAGTACAGATCATTGGCCTTGGCCAGGATAAGAAGACGGTTGTTACCGGTGTGGAAATGTTCCGCAAGATTCTGGACCGTGGTGAAGCTGGCGACAATGTTGGTCTGCTCCTCCGCGGTGTTGACAAGAAGGAAATCAAGCGCGGTATGGTTATTGCCAAACCCGGTTCCATCACCCCGCACAAAGTTTTCAAGGCTGAGGTGGTTGTGCTGAAGAAAGAAGAAGGTGGACGTCATACTCCGTTCCATAATCACTATCGCCCGCAGTTCTACCTCCGTACCCTCGACGTTACCGGAGAAATTATGCTCCCTGAAGGACGTGAAATGGTTATGCCGGGCGATAACGTGAACATCACGGTTAACCTGATCTATCCGGTGGCTATCAACAAGGGACTGCGTTTCGCTATCCGCGAAGGTGGCCGTACAGTTGGTGCCGGTACCGTAACTGAAATTATTGAGTAGTTCATAACTGCATCAGGTTCCGGAGAAGGAGTTTTCCACTCTCCGGATCTGATGTTGTACACGGGTGTAGCTCAGTTGGTAGAGCACTGGTCTCCAAAACCAGGTGTCGGGCGTTCGAGTCGCTCCTCCCGTGCAAGCTAATACCTTGAATAAAATGGGTCTGAAAACATACCTCGAGGAATCGTACAAGGAACTGGTTCACAAAGTTACCTGGCCCACATGGTCAGAACTTCAGAACAGTGCCCTTGTGGTTATGGTCGCCTCGCTGATCATTGCCATCATCGTTCTTGTTATGGACATCTCCTTCAAGAACCTGATGAAACTGATCTATGATATCATTATTTAACCCCGTTCCGGAAAATGACAACCGATACCGTCAAAAAATGGTATGTACTCAGGGCAGTCAGTGGTAAGGAGAAAAAGGTCAAGGAATTGATCGAAAATGAAATTGCCCGGCTGAACCTCCAGGATTATGTTTCCCAGGTGCTGATACCTATGGAAAAGGTCTATCAGATCCGGAAAGGGAAAAAAGTCAGCAAGGAACGGAGTTATTATCCGGGTTATGTTCTGGTTGAGGCAGCCCTGGTGGGTGAAATCCCCCACATACTTCGTAATATACCCAATGTGATGGGCTGGCTTACAGGTTCACGGGGAGATGATCCGATTCCCTTGCGTACCGAAGAGGTGAACCGCATCCTGGGCAAAGTTGACAACCTGATGACCAGTGAGGAAGAAATCAGTACCCCCTTCTTTGTTGGTGAAACAGTTAAGGTAATCGACGGACCGTTTAACAGCTTTACAGGTGTTATTGAAGAAGTTAATGAGGAAAAAAAGAAGCTGAAAGTAATGGTGAAAATCTTTGGACGGAAAACACCTCTGGAACTGAGTTTTATGCAGGTTGAAAAAGAATGAACTCTCGTACTACAACGTGATATAACAGATTGACCCGGCAGCTTTCTGACAGTTACAATAACCATAATGCTTCCTGAGTAACTGTAAAATGAAAATCTGCTGAGGAAAATCAAAATGTAATGCAAACACAATTATGGCAAAAGAAGTAGCAGGAATTATCAAATTACAGATAAAAGGTGGTGCAGCGAATCCTTCACCGCCTGTTGGTCCTGCTCTGGGTTCCAAGGGTGTAAACATCATGGAATTTTGCAAGCAGTTTAATGCAAGAACCCAGAGTAGTGCCGGAAAGCTGCTTCCGGTTATCATTACGGTATATTCTGACAAATCGTTTGATTTTATCGTAAAGAACCCACCGGTGGCAGTTCAGCTCCTGGAAGCCGCTCAGATCAAATCCGGTTCGCCTGAACCCAACCGTAACAAGGTTGGTTCGGTTACCTGGGAACAGGTACGTGCAATTGCCGAATCGAAAATGCCTGATCTGAACTGTTTTACCATTGAATCGGCCATGAAAATGGTGGCCGGTACTGCACGCAGTATGGGTATTACCATCAAAGGCGAGGATCCATTCAGCAAACAAAAAACTTCGTGAGGTATGGCAAGGTTGACGAAAAATCAGAAGAAAGCCGTTGAGAAGATAGAGCCGGGAAAAGCCTACAAACTCACGGAAGCCGCCGAACTTCTGAAGGAAATTACCTTCACA
>JAAYUG010000075.1 GCA_012517825.1 Bacteroidales bacterium
ACAGACGAAATGCCAAAATTTAATGGTAGTGAATTTGGTTTTAGGGACTATATCCAAAAAAACCTCAATTATCCGAAAGATGCTTACGAAAAAGGCATACAGGGTAGAGTTTTCATAAAATTTGTTGTAAACCAAAATGGTGATGTCTGCAATGTCAAATTGGCTAAAGGATGCCATCCTCTATTGGATAATGAAGGCTTACGCGTTGTATCTTCTTCTCCAAAATGGACTCCTGGCAAGGCAAATGGCAAAAATGTTGCGGTTCAGTTCACTTTCCCGATAGTATTTTCTATTCAGAAATAATACGGTACTATTCATATAAAAAATAGTCAAAAGCGTCCATCCATTACTGGATAAAGAATCTGTGCGGATTGCATCAAATTCTCCCGGAGGGCGGCTGGCTAAAAATGTTAAGCAAAAAGTTCCGATATAATTTGCAATACCGGTTTTTCTCATATTGCAATGAAAACGAATTTCAACTTGATTTTTTTGTGTCTGAATAACTCTTTAATCTATCAAGAAATTCTGATGTAACGATTTCTTGAATTATCCTACGGAGCCAAAATACAGAGCAACGATAAGATAAAGACGGAGGCTTTAAAACCCGAATAATCATAAAGAATTCAAAATAACCAATGCATAGCGGGTTGGTATTTTGTGGTGGCATTCGTCTTAACCAGGATTCTTAATTACAAGGCTACCAACTGATACATTAGTCTGTCCTTGATGATGTGCACTTCCCCATATCGGGGTAATCACTTCAGTTTTCCCAGGATGTCCTTAACAGGCCTTCATTCCCATTCTCCGGAATCCTGCTGTCAGTATTTTCAGTTTTTGGTCAGTGATGGCACGGATTTTCCCTATGGTGGTTATTCGCACCGGTGCTACTCCGCAGAAATTAAGCACCGCTTTTTTCAGTGCCCTGCTCCCGGCGCCACCAAGAACATATCTGTAATACCAGGCAGACTGATCCATTGTGACAACAATGCGGGCCGATTTACCGGTGAGCAGTTTCTTCCTTCTGCCCCCGTTGGCATACTTAAAGGCAAAACCCGGAATGAACACCCTGTCGATAAAGCCTTTCAGCATGGCAGGATATGTCGCCCACCAGTTGGGATAAATAAAGACCAGGTGATCAGCCTTGCTTATTAAATCCCAGGCCTGCCGGATGTGTTCTTCCGGCTCGGGTAATTGACGATACCCTTGCGGCAGGTCGTAACGAAAATTAAGTTCACGGAGATACAGCTGATAAACAGTATGGCCGGCCGATTCAGCGCCTTCTACATAAGCCTTCTGCAGGGCTGAGCCAATGCTGTCCTCATAAGGATATCCGTTAATTATCAGTATTTTCTTCATATTTTCTTTTCAGTACTTTTAATGCTTCGCGCTCGCTGAGCGGGGAAAGCCGGTTATTCTGCACAAATTCCAACACCCAGTCAGCATCCGTTTTTGAGTATTCCCGTAACGCCCAACCTATCGCCTTGCGGATAAAAAAATCCTTTTCTCCGGCAAGGCGGCGGATCGTGTTGCCGAGCAGTTCCACGTCGGTTGCCTTCTTATACTTTAACTGGAAAAGCAGACTCGTACGCCACAGCCAGATATTTTCCTGCCCCAACCAACGCTGAACAGAAGAACTGATCAAATCCGGATTGTGCATGAACAAGGTGCCAATGAAACGGGCTGCTATCAGGTCAGCCGTGTCCCACCAGGGTTTAGTAACAATGCAATATTCAAAAAGTTCAAGATGTTCCCTGCTGAATTTTTTCCGGAATTTTTCCATTATATCCATCGCGGCATACTGGCATTCCCGTTCGGGAAGCTCCCAGAGCAACCTGACTGTCCGGGGCATCTCAGACAAGGAAGGAAGCCCGTAGTCCCTGAAAAAATCCTTTTCCAGTTCCTGTCGCTTGTCCTTTTTCAGCCCGAAAAAAGGAAACTGGTTCTTCATGTACTTCGCCATTAAAAAAGCATCGTCCTGCGATGCCTTCGTGCGAAAGCATTCATACAGTTGCGCTGTATATTCGCCGGTATTCATGAAATTTCATTATATTAAATCCGATAGCCAGCTGTATTCTCTTCAAATTTAGTTAAACGTTTATTACGACCGGAGTTTTTCCAAGGAATCAGCAATTAACAACCTGTTAATAATATCCTGCCTTTCAAAACCGTTTTATTGTAACTTCGGCACAATTAATGCGACTGGCTATGCGATTCAGATTCAAAGTACTATTGGTCATACTGGCAACAGGATTCCCTTATTTTTCCTCTACCGCGCAGGAACCTGTTCAGGCCGTTTCGGTTGAAAAAGAATATCACCGTGGCCTGGAACTCTATGAAAAACAAAAGTACGGGGCAGCCCGGCAATGCTTTGAGAACCTGCTTGCCGACGAAAAGCTGCACCACACCCTGCTCGAAGCCGACGCAAGGTACTTTGTGGCCATGTGCGCCATCCAGCTTTATCACAAAGACGCAGAATACCTGGTAAACAATTTTGTGGCCTATCATCCGGAAAGTCCCCGCGTAAACGGCTTACGGTTTGAGATGGGACGCTACTTTTACGGCCTGAAGCGCTTTCGCGATGCAGCACAATGGTTGTCGGAGGTTGATAAGAAACGCCTTTCCCGTGATGATCTTTCGGAATACTATTTCAAGCTTGGCTACGCGTATTTTATGACCAACGATCTGGACAAGGCCCGCTATGCTTTCAGTGAAATAAAAGACGTTGACACAAAATACACTCCACCTGCCGTTTATTACTACTCGCACATAGCCTATACCCAGCAGAACTATGAAACAGCGCTGGAGGGTTTCCGCAGGCTTGAAAATGACGAGACATTTGCCCCGGTGGTGCCCTATTACATCATTCAGATTCTGTATCTGCAGAAAAAATACGACGAACTGATCAGTTACGCACCCGATAAAATGAAAACCATCAGCGAGAAACGGCTCCCTGAAACAGCCCGCCTGGTTGGGGATGCCTTTTTCCGCAAGAATATGTTTTCCGAGGCCATCCCTTACCTCGAAATCTATAAGGAAAAGAACCAGTACATGAGCAATGAAGACAAGTATGTACTGGGATTTGCCTATTATAAATCCGGCCGGTTTGAGGATGCATCGAAAATGCTCGAGCAAATCACTGCCGGTGAATCAGAATTGAAGCAGAATGCCATGTATGTACTGGGAGACTGTTATGTGCGATCCGCGAGGAAGGACGAGGCAAGAATGGCTTTTTCGGCGGCCGCCCGAATGAATTTTGACGAAAAAATTGCGGAAGATGCCCTGTTCAATTATGCCAAGCTGACTTACGAACTTTCCTATTCCCCCTTTAATGAAGCCATCAGGGCATTTAATGAGTACCTGACAAAGTACCCTGGTTCAGATCGCGCCGATGAGGCTTACAATTACCTGCTTCAGGTTTACATGAGCACCCGCAATTACAAAGACGCTCTTGCTTCAATTCAGAAAATACGGGTGAAGGACGACCGGGTTAAAAAAGCATGGCAGAGAGTTGCCTTTTTCAGGGCACTGGAACTTTACAGCAACCTTGATTTTCAGGGCGCTGTCAGTTTACTGGATGTTTCCCTGCAGTATGGCAATTACGACAGAACTCTCAAAGCCCTTGCTTTTTACTGGAAGGGGGAAGCCTGGTACCGGCTGGGGGACTATACCGAAGCCATTGACCAGTACCAGAACTTTCTTGCACAACCTGCAGCTCCTTCCACGGATGTGTATTCCACCGCCCTTTATAACACGGGGTATGCGTGCTTCAATCTGAAACGCTATGCCGATGCTGCTCTCTGGTTTGGCAAATTCCTTGACCGTGAAGGAGGAAAAGCCACTGACCTGGTGGCCGACGCATACAACAGATTGGGCGACTGTTATTTTATTCAGCCCGATTATCAGAAAGCCATTGAAATGTATAACAAGGCTATAGCGCTCAATAAATACGATGCCGATTATGCCCTGTTTCAGAAAGGATTTTCCCTTGGTTTGCTGGAGAAAACGCGCGACAAAATTACGGTTCTCAATCAGTTGCTCACTTCCTACCCCCGTTCCCGCTACGTACCCGATGCACTTTTTGAACTGGGAAACAGCTACATGAAACTTCAGGAACCACAAAAGGCTCTGGACTTTTATCAGCGCATACTAGCCAGTTATCCCTCGAGCAGTTATTACAGTAAGGCAATGGTACAGACAGGTTTGGTGTACAGAAACCTGGACCGCGATAACGAGGCGCTGGAAATGTACAAAAAAGTTGTGGCAGAGTTTCCCGGCACCACAGAAGCCAGAAGCGCCCTCAACGGCATCCAGAACATCTATGTGGAACAGGGAAAAGCCGATGACTATGTAAACTATCTGAAAACAATCGGAACAATGGGAGAACTCAGTGCCGCTTCGCAGGATTCCCTGATGTACCGCTCGGCCGAAAATATTTATCTCACCGGTGACTGCAGTCGTTCGCAGGTATCCTTTCAGCGTTACCTTGACCGTTTTCCGGAAGGCATTTTTGCGCTCAATGCCCACTATTATCTTTCGGACTGTGCCCTGCGCTCAGGTTCCGAACAGGATGCCCTCCCCCATTTACTCTACATTGCAGGAAAACCGCGTAACATGTTTACAGAAGAAGCCCTTCTTTCTGCAGCACGTATTGAATACAAGATGCAGAATTACATGGACGCCGTGGCACATTACAAAACCCTGGAAAGTCTGGCCGAAGTCCGCAATAACCAGATGGAAGCACGCATCGGCCTGATGCGCTGCTACGATAAACTGAATGAATTCAAAGATGCTTATGATGCTGCCGACAGGGTACTGTCAACAGAAAAAATTCCACCCGACGTAATACGGGAGGCCCGCTTCATTCTGGCCAAATCGGCTGCCGCCCTTGACCGGACTGATGTTGCCCTGGAAAATTACCGCAAAGTGGCTACGGAAGTCAAAAGTATTCAGGGAGCAGAAGCTAAATTCAGGGTGGCAGAAATTTACTGGCAAAGAAAACAATACGACAAGGCGGAGAAAGAAATTTTCGATTACATCGATATGAATACTCCGCACCAATACTGGATGGCAAGGGCCTTTATCCTTCTGGCCGATATTTATACCCTCCGGAAGGATTATTTCCAGGCCCAGCAAACCCTGCAGAGCTTGATTGATTATTACGAAAACCCGAATGACGGGATCATTGACATGGCCCGCCAGAGAAAAGTCGCCATTGATCAGGCAACCCAGAAAGGAACCGCCAGAGAACAGGACACCCTTGAAATAAAAATGCCCAACAGGAAATGAAATGCATTCATCCTATGATATCACTCAGGTATAAAACACACATCGGCAGGTTGTCAGCCAGCCTTTTCTGTGCATGGTTTATTTCTTTTTCCCTCCCTGCCCAGGAAAAAATTGACAAGGAAGTTTACGTGGTAAAGCCCTACGAGCCTACCCTGTCGGATGCATACAAAATCAGCCGGATGCCGGAAATCAACGATACCGTGCAGGAAAAGCCCGTTTTTGATTATTCCATTGCCGGCCGCAAAATTTCGCCCGATGTGCAGGTAGCGCCGATTCCTGCTGCGCGCATGGTGCCGGATCCGATTCCCAGGTTGTACAAATCGTACCTGAAGCTGGGCATGGGAACCTATACCACCCCCCTCTTTGAACTGAATGTCAATAGCCTGCGCTCCAAAAAATATAATCTGGGACTGGAGGCGCGCCATCTTTCCTCGCATGGAAACATCGCACTGGAGGATAAAACAAAAACCTACGGAGGATTTTCCCGTTCATCGGCTGCCCTCTACGGAAAAACATGGTTCAGCAACATGGTGCTCAGCGGCGATCTGGGGGTTGCTTCCAATACCTTTTACCGTTATGGCAATGCCCTCGATTCGGTGCTTAAAAAAGAGGATATGCGGCAGGGATATTTTTCCCTTGTACCTTCGTTCCGTTTAAAAACGCTTCAGGAAGATTCGACCCGCATGAACATTGATATCAGTGGTAATTATTCCTTTTTCAGGGAATCGGGAGGCGGGTACGAAAATGCTTTCCGGCTTGGCGGCAGTTTTAACAAACTGTACAGGAAAAACTGGCTGGGAGCCGATGTTGATGTTCATTACCGCCGGCCTTCGGAAGGGATTGACACGGCTTATGCCACTGTATTATCTTTCTCTCCCTATTTTAACCGGCATTCTTCTGAATGGTCATTTGTGGCAGGATTTGGAACCACGGTGGATATTTACGGGGGGAAAGCCTCCTTTCATGTTTATCCGAGAGCCCAGCTGGAATTTCAGGTTCTGCCAGGGATCCTGACGGCATATTTTGGGGCTTCAGGACAAACCATTCTTAATGAATACCGTTTTATAGCAGACGAAAATCCTTATATCAACCCGACGCTGTATGTAAAAACCACCAATGAAAAGATCCGCGGTTACGGCGGAATTCGCGGCAGTGCAGGAGATTTTTCCTTCCGGGCAGGCGCTTCCTATTCCCTCCTCGACCGTCTTCCATTCTTTGTGAACGACACCATAACCCCGCTGCTGAATGAATTCAGCGTTTTGTATGATAATGCCGAACTAACTACCATTTCAGCCGAAGCAGGTTACCAGGTAAATTCAAAACTGAATATCATGCTCCGGGGAAATTACTATCACTATTCCATGGATTTACTGGAGCATCCCTACCAGCGGCCTCCCTTTGACATTTCCCTCACAGGTGTTTACAATCTGCGCGACAAGATTGTCGGCCGGGCAGAACTGTATATATGGGGAAAACGGTATGCCCGCAGCAATGCACTGGTCTACGAAACAAGAGAACTTCCGGCTTTTGCTGATCTGAACCTGCATCTGGAATACAGGTTTACCAAAGTACTGTCATTTTTCTTTTCCGGAAATAACCTCACTGCCAGCCGGTATCAGTTATGGAACTATTACCCTGTGCAGCGTTTCCGCATAATGCTCGGATTTACCTATGCATTGTAAAAGAAGCATAAAAAAAAGAGGGTGGCGCTAAATGCCACCCTCTTTTTTTCTTTCTACTTTTCAAAGGAAAACTTGTACATCTCGTTTTTCTTCGGAGCTGTATCAAAGATAATTGCAGAAGTTATATAAACACGGGTATCCTTCGATTCCGGACGTTTTTCCCCTGTAACCACAAGCCGCACCGTATGGGTACCCGGCTTAAGGCCCATGACATGCCAGATGCTTGTTGTATGCTGCTGATTGGCAAAATCATAATAGGTATCAATCGTGCGGTGAAGTTTCCCATCTACGTACACATCAGCTTTACCGCCATCCCTGTACCAGTTTCCTTCGATTGAAATGCCTGTCCCCTGAAATTCCAATACCAGTTCATCGCCCTTAGCGAATGCATACATAGACTGTTTGGTTTTCTGATTATTCCGTTCAACTTCAAAAGGTTTCCAGTTACCTTTGAAGGACCAGCCCGGTTCAAAAACCGAGATCTTCCTTGAGAAGACCACATCCGGGAAGGAAACTTCAAGGGCAGGTGCCACAGGTTCCTGCCTTTTGATTTTTATCTCATTTTCCCCTACCTTTCCCCCATTCCGGGCAATCAGGTCAAGGGCATATTTATATGTATTGTCCACTGCCGAATTGAAGGAATAGCTGGTGTGAATAAAAACCGAATCAGCCACATTGCGGACGCCTTCCTGCATATATTCAGGCAGCCCGCTGAAACCCTTTATGACGCCCAGAACAGCCAGTGCGTTGGATGGATTGCAGTCGGAATCCTGACCGCACCGGGTTGCGATCTCCAGTGTTTTCATAGGATCCCCCTCTCCGTAAAGGAGGCCCATTGCAATGTAGGCTCCATTGAGCTTGGCGTCAATATTAAACGGATTGCCTGCACCGCAAATGTCCACATCGCCCCACTTTGCCTCCAGTTCCTTCCATGCAGCCTTCCAATCGTCAGGATAATGCCTGTGCAACGCTATCACATCCTGAATGATTTTGTAATAATCGCTTTCCGCAGGAAGTGACCTAAGAGCATTTTCAATTATTTTGTTAATGTCGGATTCAAAGAAAGCTTCGGCGTACAATGCAGCTACAAAAACGCCGCCATATACGCCGTCACCATAATTCATAATATGCCCGATTTTATCAGCCATCTGCAGGGCAGTTTGCGGCATACCCGGACACATAAATCCGATATAATCTGCTTCTATTTGAAAATCAATATCATCGGCATGAATATTGTACTCAGGACTTCCTGAAGCAGGAGGGAAAATGCTGTCGTAATAGTTTTTCCGGGCCTGCATATTGGCATGCCATAACCAGTAACCGGCCTTGGCAAACATTTCGTGAAACTGTTTGGCCGGGGCATCGATGCCGTACTTGTCCATTGTCATCATGAAGGTAAGCTGAACGTACAGGTCGTCCTGCCAGATGCTTCCTTTTATATCGGCCGGTGTCCAGCGGATGGAATCCTCAAAGATCCGGTTCATGGCATGGAATTCGGTCGGAGCGCCATACGTCACCCCTATCATTTTGCCGGCCCAGCCCCCGGAAATTTTGTCTTTCAAAACATCTGGACGGATGGTTTTGTATTCGTTTGCCTGTTTGCAGCCAGCAACTTCAATAAGAAACAGAAAAAGAAAAAGATACTGAACAGACACTGCTTTTTTCATACTTTTTGTTTTTATTAGTTTTACAATCGCTATTGTTTTTAAACAGAAACCACAATGCATTCCTTTGTGGGTACTTCTTCCGGATGGCGGAACACGTCATATATAGGCCGAAATTCCCAAAAAAGCCGAGCAGGTCCTTTCACGGATCCCTGATCCTGCTTCCGCCTGCTGAAATTAAGAACTCGGTATTTACCCGGACCATCCATGGCTTATAAGTTAACAAATCTATGTAAAAGAACCTGAATATGAATGAATTATTTCATAACAGCCTTCCGATTGGAAGCATTAACATATCCCCCTTTACCGTTGATAATACTTTTTACAATACTTTCCCTGTTGCCGTTTAACCAGAAGATTACCTTGTGGTAAAGGGAATCTTCCAGGGCCGGAGGTGTTTCAATCGCCTGGTCAACTACAATGGGTGCATCATAAAATACGTTATATATACCAAGTCCCCATGCATGATGTACATTCACAGAGTCAGCCACTTTATACGAAGCATACCCAAATGTAGTGCCGTGTTTCCATTCATCGACCGATGGTGGGTCATATGGCATTTCGCTCTGGTAAAAGTACACCCGGCCATTTTCTCCATTCCAGATAGTCTGGTATTCCTGAAAATGTTCATTGAACAATCCATAAATCGTAACATCATTGCCGTTAACAACCAGACCATTGGCACACCGGTTTTTGTTCCAACCTACTCCGTTGCCATGATCAGCTCTCCAGATCCATATATGATCAACATAAACATCATTACTGTTGATCGTTAAACAACGGGAAACATTACCTTCGCGAGCACCACCCACACGGAAGAATAAGTCAAACAAAAAAGACGGATTGGATTCGTGATCATTTTTTGATCCCGGTTCTCCTACCTGCATTAAAGTTTCTGAAGGAATTTTCCCAGCATCAATCAGCAGGCCCGCAACAGTTATGCCGTCTTTGTCAGAAATTTCGATAACCTTGTTTCCATTCACCGGTATTAATGTAGGAAAACCGAGTCCTATAATCACTGTTCCCGGACGAAATACCCGGATACTTTCTGACAGAAAGTAGATTCCCGGAGTAAAAAGTATATGCTTTCCTTTTTTCAGGGCTTTGTTAATGGTTTTTGAATTGTCGGCAGCGGCCTTCGCGATATAAAAATCCTTCAATGCAAGCGTTCTTTCCTGATGATTGCCATTCCAATCCACACCGCATGAATTTTTCTTTATGCCGGGAATTTTCAACATCAGTTCTTTTCCTGAAAATACCCAATAGGGTTTTTCACGAACTTCCGGAGTAACTGCAACGGCAGTATAAGGCTTCTCCGGCCAGTTTTCTTCCGGTGCATTGATTGTTCCCACGTATACCATATTCCAGACTCCGCCGATCCATTTATTGAAAACAGAATTTCTTGTGAGCCATTGCTGTTGTGAACCGGAATAGACTGTTCCGTCGATTCTGCAATTGGCCATAAAGCCTCCGCTGGAAGGACCATCAAACAATTTCAGGTCGCCCTTGATATAAACACGCCGCAAGGGAGAAGCCTGGGAAACAGCCCAGGTATTCACTGAATCGGAAGCCGGCAGGATGGTAATGTTTTCCGCCGCCCGCCAGAAATTGCACAACACATGCCCCCCCTGCGATGCAACTGACCGAACGGCCCCCACTATAACCGTTTCTTCAGGGGAAATCCCGAGCCCCATCACATGTGTATAGTAACCCACTTTCACATCAAGATGATAGACTCCGGGCTTGAAAAGCAAGGCATACCGATTCTGGGTAAACTCATTTTCGGGAAATAGCTGACCGGAATAAATCGTATCAATAAGTGCCTGTATTTCGGCCATATTCATTGAAGGATCAAATACAAATACATTCTCACCTAATGGTGACCTGTTGAAACGGGAGGCTTGTTCTCCGGCCCTTTTTGACAAAGGGATCGATGTGTTTCCTTTTAAAGGCTGGGCATAATTCTCCTGCCAGCCAATTATGCAAAAAAAAAATACCTAACAATAACCAATGTCTCATTGCTTCAATCATTTTTAATTTTCTTTTTGCTGATTCTCACCATCACAACTCCCTGCGGGGGCACCCTGGCCGTAAATGCCTCTTTATAGAAGCCCAGATTTTTCTGATGCCAGAGATCCCGGACAGCATATTTTCCGGAAATACCAAGTTTTGGCCAATCAACGCTCATCTCCTCTTCGTTTTTTCCTCGGTTAAAAAGACCAACAGCAACAGAACCATCAGAAAGATGCTTGAACATGATAAAAGTATTCTGTGTTTCGGAAATAACCTGTCCGCATTCACCCAGAATATCCTGATTCACTTCAATTACTTCAGGATTGCATAGCACGTTTAAAGTGAACGCGTCCAGCTTCGACATATCTCCGCTATAGATCAGAGGAGCCGCCATCAGGCACCAGAGCGACATATAGGCATATTGCATAGCCGGTTGCATAAGGGTATGTTCTGGCATTCCCATTTTGTGGGCATTTCCAATCCATCCAATCTGTATATAGTCCGGGTCATTCCATTCGCCGGGTTTAGAGTACTGTCGGTGCTTTGCGTTATTGACCGCAACGTCAAAAATACGATCCAGTTCAAAACCCAGATCACCCGAAGTACGCCAGCAATGGCCACCCACTTCAGCGCCCCATTCCCATACATTTGCCATTCCGTACTGGCAAAGATTGAATACAACATCATGGTCTAATGATTTCAGGATATTTCCCATCAGCCGGTATGGTTTCTTAAAAGTTTCGGGGCTGGTATCTTTTCCCGCAATTTCAAAATACGAACACCAGTCATATTTGAGAAAATCAAAGCCCCAGTCAGCAAACTGCCTTGCATCCTGTTCTTCATGCTGATAAGAACCTGCGAAACCGCCACAGGTCAAAGGTCCGGGTGAAGTGTAAATGCCTGCTTTAAGCCCAAGGGAATGAATATAATCCGTAAGCCCTTTCATATCTGGGAAATAGTAATTGGGAAGGATGTTACCATTTTGATCCCTGAGAGGCCCAGTACGCATTGTATCCTTATTTTTCGGTGCATTGGCCCATCCATCATCAATGTTTACGTATTGGTAACCGACATCGGCCATTCCGCTGCTTATTATTTTATCGGCCGCCTCACGTACCAGGGAATCTGTTATCCTGTCGTAATGAGCATACCAGTGATTCCATCCCATAGGCGGCGTTAGGGCAAGTTTGTCGCCTGCAACGATTCTCAGTTTCCGTTTGTCTTTCCCTTTAGAGTTTTCGGCGGTAATAATCAGATCATATTCTCCTTTTTCCGGAGTAATCCCGCTGATAATTCCCTTCACAGGATCCAGCTGTAATCCGGATGGCAAATTCTTAACGGTAAACCGTAAAGGCCTTTCCCCCTGGCAGGGGATTCGGTAAAGGAATGGTTTGCCGGGTCGGCATCCATATACCAAAGGGCCATTAATCCGGGGTTTGGATTCCGGAGAAGGGGTCCATATCAAAGCATCTTCATGGGCATTATCAGAAACCTGCTGAGCCGATAAAGGAAATACCGAAATGCACCCAATGGCAAGAAAAAGCAGGAAAGGCCTTTTCATTGTTTTACAGATTAATGATTAAAAAAAGGAGGAGTCAGTGGTATTGACTCCTCCAAATATACTTCACTATTTCACAACAAAAATGGTTGCCGGTGAGAACATAATCTCATGGCTTCAGCCACCAGGGAATCTGATTGATTCCGTCATATCCCCCGTACTGCTCATCAATGGCTTTTTTATAGTTTTCGGGGTTAGAGACTTGTTCGTCGGTGGGATATTTCCAGCGTTTCGGATAAACGGTTTTGTCATCGGGGTTCATGCTGGTGTTGGGATCCAGAGGAAATTCGGGATATCCCGTCCGCAGGAACTGAGCATAATTTAAACCGTTACCCTGGAAGAAGTCAATAAGCCACCTCTGGTACCAGATCTGGTGCAGACGATCTTCCTTGGTTCCTGATGTTGCATATGCTGCAGCACCGGTGAAATAATTATCGATATACGCCTGGTCGATAGCCATGCCATGGGTATAGGACGCAGGAGCAGAAGGCAGAGTTCTGTAAAAATCAAGCATAGCCCTTACTCCGTTTTCATAATAATCTTTTGCATTTCCTGTAACCCATCCTTCTTCAATAGCTTCAGCAATAATGAAGCATTGTTCGGCGTAAGTAAACTTGAACATCGGATCGCCGGCCCTGAAATCTCTGTACCGTTTATTGATCAGGGAATACATGCCATTCTGATTGTTAACCGAAAGTTGTTCGGCTATTAATTCCGTAGGTGCACCTACATAAGCATCAAAATCGCTTTCCAGTTTACCGGCACTTATCTGAGCCGGTGCAGGTTCTGCAAAGTAGAACAACCTGCGGTCCTGCAGTTGGATTAATCCGTCAACAACGAGTTTGGACAGGGCGATGTACTTTCTTCTGTCTTCACCATTCCAGAAAGGATGGGATGCGTTGGGATTATCGGAATAAGCCAGCTGGAAATTGTCAGCATTACCGGTCATCAGGTTGCCGGCTGCCACAATTTCAGCAAACCGGGCTTTCTGTGCCGCAGTTGCTTTTTTACTGATGGTCTGAATGACCTTCAGTTGCATGGCATTGCAAAGCCTGCGCCATTTGGCAGCATTGCCTCCCAGCATTATGTCACCTTTGAAGTCTGCACCATTGGCAAAATCTTCTTCAGCGGCTTTCAGATCATCCAGGATTTCCTGAAACACATCCTGTTGTTTGTCATATTTAGGCCTGACAATTCCTTCTTCTGCCTTACCGGCTTCAGAATAAGGAATATCGCCCAGGTCCAGAGTTATCCAATAACCGTACCAGGCTTTCATGAACAAATACAACCCTTTAAGTGAAGATTCATAAGGGGTTCCGGCAGCAAATTCAACTGCTCTCTTCAGATCGGTAAGATTCTTGAACGACCCGAAACCGCCGTAAGGCCAGTATGAGTAATAGTATTGATACGGATTGGGGTTTGGTTCACAAATAGCGGTATGCTTGCACCACAGATTTCCTGTGCCAAAATCGGTAGGGTTTGGATTCCAGAACCTGAAAGAATTTTTCAATACCTGTGTAACAAGCATTTCAGGTGCCACCGATGTCGGTGCATCCGGATTTGTATTTAATTCCTCAAAATTACTGCAGGAAACAGTAATTGCAAGAGAAATTACAAATAGAAAGATATAATGGATCTTTTTCATGACTGAACAAAATTAGAAGGTAAGTTTAACATTAAAGCCCACGTATCTGACGGAAGGATCCTGGAAATCGGAAGCACCGCCCGCGTTGGTTCCATAAAGGCTGTTTTCACCTCCGTCAGGGTCAGAGTAAACAAAGTCTTTTGCCCAGAGCAGAATATTCTGGCCAACAAAGCTGACCGAAGCAGATTTTGCCAGCTTGGGAATGTATTTGCCCGGAAGATCGTAGGTCAAAGATACTTCGCGTAATTTCAGGAAGGTCTTTGAGTAGGTATCAGGCCTGGTTCCGCGGCCACCCCATGCACTACTGTTGTGCAAATCAATGATATATTGTTTGTAGCTGGTATAAACATCATTGGGAGCATATTGGCGGGTATCGCTCGTGATGTTACCAAACTGATCATAGGTTACTGAGCCGGAAACTACCTTAACACCCTTTCCGAGGAAGTTTCTTGAACCGGGAGTTGCAACATCCAGTTCTCTTTCCTTGGTAACAGATTTTGGATGAACACCTGCCTGCCACATATAGCTTTCTGTACGTTCGGTTATCAGACCACCAACCACACCATCCATTGAAACGAATAATGTGAAATTTTTAAATTTCAAGGTTGAATTCAACCCCCAGATCCAGTCAGGATCATAGAATCCAAACCTTGAATCATACTGGCTTGTCATGAGCCTTCCGTTATTAAAGATATATTCTCCGGTTGCAGGAACCTTCACAAAATCTTTGCTCACAAAAGCATCGACGCGTTCACCAACCTTTACCCATGGTTTCTTGTCTGAATATACAGAATCCAGCTGTGTATAGTAGCGGGCGTAAGTTGTCCAGTTAATGCCCAGATCCCATTGTACATCCCTGCTTCTTACAGGAGTAGCGTTAACAGCCACTTCCCAGCCACGACGGGATATTTCCTCATCGATGTTCACATAAAAGCTGGTGTAGCCTGAAGCTGCGGAAAGGGGAGCGTTCTTCAGGAAGTTGAACATGTGTTTGTCATAGTAGGCAACATCAACTGAAAGTCGGTTTTTGAAAACAACTCCCTGCATACCAACCTCAAATGTTGTAGAGGTTTCGGGGAGAACACTCGGGTCGTACAGAGAGGAAGGTGCGGTTGCTCCATTCAGCGTATTCCAGGTAGAACTATTCAGTGTATAGGTGCTCTTGACAGCATAAATTGCCGGGGGTGTCTTTGACATGGTCCATGATCCCCTGAGCTTCAACAGATCGAGCCAGCTTTTTGTTCCGGGGAGAAGTTCCGACAGAATAAAACTGGAAGAAATCGACGGGTAGAAGTACGAACGTGTAGATTCCGGTAATGTTGAACTCCAGTCATTTCTGCCTGTTGCTTCAACATAGATCAGTTTATTCCATGAAAGAGCCAACCGGCCGAACAATGAGTTCACCTGCTGGCGGTAGGTGCTCTGAGAAATTGTCGGAGGATTTACCGAGGCCTTGATGGAGAAAAATCCCGGAACAGAAATTCCGCCCACGGTCTGGGCATACATATTGTAATCCTGTGTATAATAAATTGTTCCACCGGCCAGGTATTCGATACCGAACTTTCCAAAAGTTTTATCACCTGTTAACAGCAGGTCATTGTTCATACTCAGACCCTGTGTCTGGCCAATGTTATACCCGCCTGTCCATGCTCCGTTCCATGTCCACGGGTTTCCGGGAATAGGCGTGTTCCCTGTGGATGTATATGAACCCCAGGAAACTCTTTGCACGCCCCTGTCGGTATAAAAATCAAGACCGGAACGGATACTGGCTTTCAGCCAGTCAGTAATCTGATAACTGCTTAGCACATCTGCATTGAAAATATCGCGCGATACTTCATTGGTTCTCTCATATCTGTCGAAATAGGGATTGTTGGATTCGGACCGGTATGTCCAGTTTTGTGACTGTTTTGGTATGAGCCAGTAGTCCTTATAATCCCGAACGTCGAAATCACTTGGAGTCCATATGAGAAGCGAGTACATGGGATCGTAGGATGTATACCCATTGGAACCCATGTTGGGTGAATACCTCCGTGCATAAGACAAATTGGAACTGATTTTGAATCTGCCAGTATTGACATCTCCGCTTAATTTGTAAGCATATTTATCCAGCATGGAATTAGGGTATATTCCTTTGTTTTCAGTCCAGTTTACTGAGCTTCTGAGAGAGATAACCTCACCTTTATACCCGACGCTGAAATTATTGTTGGTGACATACCCCTGTTCCAGAAAATTTTTGAAGTTGTCTTTCCCAAGGGGTAAATATTCATAGTCACGGTAATCTTTCAGTACAGGATCCCATTGATTCTGTATCGATCCGTCCATTTTGGTACCCCAGGAACTGGTAGAGTTCTTATCGTACGTATTATTACTTCCGCGACCATAAACAGCTTGTTTTTCAGGTAGTGCCAGAAAGCCCGCCGTAAACATGGTGTTGGTAGTAAAATCGGCTGTTATTCCTGACTGATTAGCACTTCCGTTTTTGGTGGTAATGAGGATAGCCCCGCTTGCTCCGCGATAGCCATAAAGTGCGGAAGCAGTAGCACCTTTCAGAACACTGATTGATTCAATGTCTTCAGAAGCTATATCACTTAATTTTTTATTGTTATAAGGTACTCCGTCAATAACCAGAAGGGGATTTTCACCACGCAAAGTATAGCTGGGAGCTACAGCAAAATCGGTAGTATTTTTAACCAGAAGCCCGGCCACCTTACCGGTCAGGGCTGTGGCAGCTTCAACTCCCATTACTTTCTGGAGGCTCTCTCCATCTACTTTCTGTACAGCATAACCCAGAGCCTTTTCTTCACGTTTGATACCCAGAGCCGAAACCACAACTTCTTCCAGATTGACGACTTCTTCACTCATCTGAACATCAATGGTATTGTCAGTACCGATATTTATCTGAACCGACTGCATACCAATAAATGAAAAAGTAAGGCTTTTGGCTCCCTGAGGGATTTCAATACTGTACTTTCCGTTAACATCGGTTATAGTGCCGATCGTCGTTCCGGTAACAACTACATTTACCCCCGGCAGAGGATTCCCGTCCTTATCCTTCACCGTACCGGTAATTGTACGCTGCTGAAAAGGCGATAAAATACCCGCCTGATCACCAGAGGCAAGAATTATCTGCTTGTCGTATACAGCAAACTTGACTTCTCCTTTGAAAAGGTCATTGAGAATGTCCTTGATGCTTTTATTTTCTGCCTGAATATTGACCTTTTTGTCAACATCTATCAGCTTTGGGCTGTACAGAAAATAAAATTCACTTTGATTCTCAATTTCCTTTAGAGCATCAGAGATTTTAACATTTTCAAGTTTCAGAGTCAGTTTTGTGGCCTGCGAATAACTCTCAGTTGCGAAAATCTGAAATACTGCCACAAATGTCAGTAGAATGGTTAGCTTCATGATTCTGATGGTTTTTTTTAACAAGTATCCATTAGGAAACTTATTATCATCTCGAAAATCTTTCATAATTTTGAATGGATTAAGGTTACTAATGTTTTTTTACAGGATTTGGTACTTAGTCCGGCGGGAATGTGTGCCAGCACGTTCCCGTTTCTTTTTGTTTTCGCATCACTTGTTATGTTTTCATAGGCATTCGGTTTTTGGTTATAGTTAAGGATTTCATGTTTATTTATTCCGGTAATACAGAACAACTTTTCTTTTCGAAAAAATTCCCTGACTTTTTTCCTGCCGGTTTGAAATGGTGTAGTTTACAGGAGAGATCAGAGACATGAGTTCCATTACCTGCTGAAGGTTTTCGTCAACAAAAGTAGCTGTGTATGTAAGTTCAAGAAGTTTCGGATCAGCAATTTCAATTTCAACATTAAACCATCTGCTCAGTTTTTTAGCCACCTCACCGAGTGGTTCATTATGAAAAACAAGCTTCCCGTCTTTCCAGGCAAAATACCTGTCATCATCTATGATGCGTTGGGTGATTTTCTTATCAGACTTGTGATAAATGACCATATCAGCAGGTTTCATTTCCACAAGGGTTACCTTTCTCTTTCCAGGGTCCGAGCGCTGTAAAACCACCACTCCTTTAATCAGGGAAGTTTCGATTTTATCCTCTTCCGGATAGGCCATAACATTGAATTCGGTTCCAGTTGCCATTATCTGAATATCTCCGGCTGAAACCACAAATGGTACCCTGCGGTTGGAAACCACCTCAAAATAGGCTTCTCCGTGAAGTTCAACATCACGGCTTCTGCCCCTGAATACAGCAGGGTATTTCAGAGAACTGCCATGATTTAACCATACCCTTGAACCGTCGGGCAAAGTAACCTTTGAAATGGCATCCACCGATGAAAATACTTCATTATAAGCCTGATTGCCTGAAGCTATGCCATTCTGCCCGGTATAAAACTTAACCGACATCAACACACTGAATCCAAGGAGAGGAAGCATCAGCACGGCTGCAATCCGTGAAAAAACACGCCAAAAGGTTCCAGTACCTGATGATAAAAACCCGAAAGGTTTTTCTTCCAATGTTTTTGTGTGGATCAGATTGACCTTGTGATGGATTCTGTCAAGAATACCTTCATAGTTTGCAGGCAATTCCTCTTCATCAGCCTGTATCTCTTCCCAGTAAGTATATAACAGATTTCTGCCTTCTGTGGTTTCAGCACCTGATGTAAACCATTCCAGAAGAGTTTGCAATTCTTCCTGTGTGCATCTGTTACTGAAATATTTTCGCAGAAGTTCGATGTTCATTTATTTCTCCTTTCATTCTTAAGGGTAAACAAGCACCTCTGCAGCATGCCCGAGGTGCTTGTTACCCATTCTGACTAATCAACCAACCATACTAACTAACCGACTAACTAACCAGCCCTTTTGTTAAACCTTTTTCAGGAAATCTATCCTGTTTTGATAGTATGACGCAAAAACAAAAAAATACCACTACCGGGAATTAAAAAAAAGTAAAAAAAATTAAAACCTAGAAAATCAATGCTATACAAAAAGAAACCAGAAAAGCAACCCCATTAAAGAATAGGAACCGAGTTTGTCGCGGATAGTCCTCAGTGCCCTTGCCATATGGTTTTCAATGGTATTAACAGAGAGATTCAGACGCTCAGCGATTTCAGCATATTTTAAACCTTCCACTTTGTGCATTAAATAAATCTCCTTCTGACGCTGAGGCAGGCCATTAATTATTTCCTCGAGCCTCGTTTCCAGTTCCCTGTAATTCAATGCAACATCAACAGGTACATCACTTGGTTCCTGCAATGATTTCAGATACTTAAAGAATTCATTATCCTTTGCCTTTTTCCTTAAAAAGGATATGGCCGAATTGTAAGTAACCGTAAACAGAAAGGATTTTACCGAAGCATTATTTTCCACATTGAATCTGTGCTCCCATAAGCTCAGAAACACTTCCTGCAGAAGATTTTCTGTTTCTTCCTTTGATTTAAGAAGGGAATAACCAAATTTATAGATGCGACCACAATATTTTTTGTATAGCAGGTCAAAGGCCAGCATATTGCCCGCCTTTATTTCCATCATAAGATCCTCATCCCTGCCAATGGATATTTCTTTCATCCCGGTCTATGTCAATACTATGCAAGATTATAGAAAAAACAACTACCTTATAAGTAATGCAAGTAATTGATTTATCAAAACATAAACGAATTTCCTTACCTGTATTAAGAAACGTTTTATGTTACATTTGGGCTTCAAAACTAAACATTATTATCGTAGAATGTCAAAAAAACATGCTTAACTATGTCATACAGCATGTTTTCAGATATTTAGCCCGGTTTCCTGCATTTACCGGGCATGAGTCCCAATACATTACGTTGCATCATAAATTTAACGGGTTTAAACCGGATACCCAACCAAACATTAACAGCATTAGGTCATCGCACTCCCAGAAGATAATAAAACGATGAAAAGCTTTTGGGCGATCCTGTTCATATTCTGTGCATATTTTCCTGTCTTTTACCAGGCTTTCATGGTAATTTTTTGTACCTTTACCGCGGAAAAGTGACGGGAGTTATAGTTGTTCAAAAAACTGATATTTAATAAGTTAGTAGGTCTGGTTCCCTCCGGGATCCGGGAGGTTAGGGTTCCCTTCCTCCTGAATAGCAACACCACCCCTGTACTGTCATGTATCCATTGGTTCGGAAATTTTTTCCGGACGTAAAATATTGTAATACAAATAATAAGAAAGTTAGGGCAGAATATGAGCGAAGAAATGGTAAAAGGAAAGACAAACGGTTATTCAGCCGACAGTATTCAGGTACTTGAAGGGCTTGAGGCGGTGCGGAAGCGGCCGGCCATGTACATTGGAGACATCAGCACCAAAGGATTGCATCATCTTGTTTATGAAGTAGTTGACAACTCCATTGATGAAGCCCTGGCCGGTTTCTGTAAAAACATTGAAGTGGTTATCAACGAGGATAATTCCATTACGGTTACCGATGACGGAAGAGGTATTCCGGTTGATTTCCACGAAAAAGAGAAAAAATCGGCCCTCGAGGTTGTAATGACGGTTCTCCATGCCGGAGGGAAATTTAACAAGGACTCATACAAAGTGTCGGGTGGCTTACATGGAGTGGGCGTATCCTGCGTCAATGCCCTTTCTAAATATCTTCGAGCCGAAGTGCACCGCGACGGAAAGATATACACCCAGGAATATGAAAAAGGAAAACCGCTTGGCCCGGTTAAGGAAGCCGGTACTTCTGATAAAACCGGAACGATAATTACCTTTATTCCTGACGAAACCATTTTCACCACCACAGAATTCAATTACGAGATTCTGGAAGCCCGTCTCCGCGAACTGGCTTTCCTTAATAAAGGCATCCGTTTACGTCTGGTTGACAAACGGGAAAAGGAAGAAAACGGCAGTTCCAATGGGAACGGCAGTCAGCCCCATTACCGGGAAGCGGTTTTCTATTCCGAACACGGATTAAAGGAATTTGTTGAATTTCTTGACGAAACGCGGGAAAAGCTCACCGAAAAGATTTTTGCCTTTGAGGGAGAGAAGAATGATGTGCGGGTTGAAGTAGCTCTGCAATACAATACCTCATTTGCCGAAAATGTGCATTCCTATGTCAACAACATTAACACAATTGACGGGGGAACGCATCTGGCCGGCTTCCGCAGGGGTCTTACCCGCACCCTGAAGAACTACGCCGAAAAATCGGGAATGCTGTCAAAAATCAAGTTTGACATTAACGGAGATGATTTCAGGGAAGGTCTCACGGCGGTGATTTCGGTAAAGGTACCGGAACCTCAGTTTGAAGGCCAGACCAAAGGTAAGCTTGGCAACAGCGAAGTTATGGGGATAGTGGACCAGTTGGTCAGCACCTATCTTGAATATTATCTTGAAGAGAATCCGCGTGATGCCCGCCAGATTGTGAACAAGGTGATACTGGCAGCCCAGGCACGGCATGCCGCACGAAAAGCCCGTGAACTGGTTCAGCGGAAGAATGTTCTCTCCGGCGCCGGCCTTCCCGGCAAGCTGGCCGACTGTGCCGAAAAAGACCCTTCCATCAGCGAACTGTTCCTTGTGGAGGGAGATAGCGCCGGCGGAACAGCCAAACAGGGCAGAGACAGGCGTTTTCAGGCTATTCTTCCCTTGCGCGGGAAAATCCTGAACGTTGAAAAAGCCATGCCTCACAAAATCCTTGACAACGAGGAAATTAAAAACATCTACACCGCCCTGGGCGTATCAGTGGGTACCGAAGAAGATACCAAGGCACTGAATCTTGACGGTCTGCGGTATCACCGAATTATCATCATGACTGATGCCGACGTTGACGGAAGCCATATCACCACCCTGATCATGACCTTCTTTTACCGGCATATGGAAGAACTGATCAAACGCGGGCACCTGTATATTGCCACTCCTCCCCTCTATCTGGTAAAAAAAGGCAACCAGGAAGTTTACTGCTGGACCGAAGAGGAAAGACAAAAAGCCGTCGAAGAACTGGGAAAAGGAAAAGACAGCAGTGTTTCTGTACAGCGGTACAAAGGTCTTGGTGAAATGAACGCAGAACAGCTCTGGGAAACAACCATGAATCCCGAGAAACGCACCCTTCGACAGGTGACCATCGAAAGTGCAGCTGAAGCCGACCGGATTTTCTCCATGCTTATGGGCGATGACGTACCTCCGCGCCGTGAGTTTATTGAAAAGCATGCCAAGTACGCAAAAATCGATGCGTAGGCAAGCAAAACAAGAATTTGAAAACCATGTCTGACGAACCCATTATTGAATTTCATGATGCTGTTATTTACCAGGATGATCATCTTGTTTTTCCGGGAATAAACTTCGAAATTCACAAGGGAGAATTTGTTTATCTGATAGGAAAAGTAGGCAGCGGAAAAAGCTCAATTATCAAAACCCTGAATGCAGAAATGCCCCTGCGGGGAGGGGAAGTTCGGGTAGGCAGATTTTTCCTTTCCCGGTTGAAAAGAAAGGAAATACCTCTGTTACGCAGATCGCTGGGGATAGTATTTCAGGATTTTCAGCTACTGACAGACCGGAGTATTGAGAAGAACCTCGAATTCGTGCTGCGTGCCACAGGGTGGAAGGACAAGAAACTCATTGATGCCCGCATTGCAGAAGTTCTTACTCAGGCTGGCCTTGAAAGAAAGGGGTATAAAATGCCGCACCAGCTTTCAGGGGGTGAACAGCAGAGGGTTGTCATCGCCCGGGCCCTGCTGAACAACCCCGATATCATCCTGGCGGATGAACCCACCGGAAATCTTGATCCGGAAACATCGGCCGAAATCCTGAAGCTTCTTCTTGAGATCAGTGCTTCCGGCCGCACTGTTGTGATGGCAACCCATAATTACACTTTGCTGAAAAAATACCCTTCGCGTACCTTACGGTGCGAAAATGGGGAAGTAACCGATATTACAAAAGAACAGGAGATAGATATTTCGGGCTTGGAATAAGAGAAGCAGATACTTCATGAAATTACGCAGGATTCCTCAGTTGTTTCAGGTAGAATATTTCCGGCATACTGTTACACTGGTTTCTTCTGCAGCTGTGGCCCAGTTAATCGGCCTGCTTGTTTACCCCCTTCTTACGCGACTTTTTACTCCGGCCCATTTCGGAGAGCTGTCGGTTTACCTTTCGGTGTCAATGATTCTTTCCATCCTGGCCAGCGGGAGATACGAACAGGCCATTTTGCTCCCCCGGCGCAACGAACATGCTCTGCAGCTTCTGCAACTGGCCCTCTTTGTGTCGGTTATTACCATGGCCATCCTCTTTATCTTTCTGCTTTTTACACGAAACTGGGTTTCTTCTGTGCTGGGAGTTCCGGAAATTTCCTTCTGGTTATTGACACTGCCGCTGTATGTTTTCATCATGGTTGCCTGCCAGGCATTTACTTTTTATTTCAACAGGCACAAGCAGTATAACGCCATTGCCGCCTATAATGTAACCCAGAGCGCCGCATCATCGGCCATGCGCGTTGGATTCGGCTTTCTGAAAACCGGGGGCGGCGGACTAATCCTTGGCTCCCTTCTCGGATATGCCGGAGGACTGGTGGCCTTTCTTTTCCCTTTTCTCAAAAAACACAGAAACAGCAAAATCTTGTTTAAAAGCGCACCGGTAAAGAAAAGAGCAAAGGAGTACATTAACTTTCCGCGCTTCCGGATGGTGCATCTGTTTCTGAACTACTTTTCCGGAAACCTGCCTGTGCTTTTGCTTTCATCCTGGTTTTCCTCTTCGGCAGCCGGAATTTATTCCCTCGGGTACACAGTGGTGTCGCGTCCGGCCAATCTTTTTCTCAATTCGGTGGAACGGACATTTTCGCAGCGCATTATAGAAAAAAAGAACAACGGACAAGCTCTGCTATTTGATTTCCGGCGTTTTGTTCGAAGCATGTTTCTGCTGGCACTTGTTACTTTTATTCCCGTCTGGCTTGCCGCTCCTTTTGTTTTTACCCTGGTTTTCGGCAGTGCATGGGCTGAATCAGCCACCTACTTCCGCATTATCCTTCCGTGGATGTTTATGTTCTTCCTGGCTACTCCGTTGTCGTTTCTGCCTGACTTTTTTATGCAGCAAAAAAAAGCCATGTGGATTGAAGCTGTGCAACTTGTTTTGCGGATGGCTGCCCTAACGGCCGGATTATTGCTGAAAAACCCGCATCTCGGTATGGTTTTTTACAGCGCCATTGGAGTGGGCATTTACGGATATTGCCTCTGGTGGTACTATACCCTTGTGAAACAACACGACAATCAGTTGCAGATTAGTATTACGTAAAAACCGAATCCCCGTCTCCATCCTGCAGTTCGAAGCTGGTATCAAGAACCTCTGATAATACCAGATTGTAAGCGGTTCGCTTATACACTTTCCTTTTGATCACAGCCGGCAGATTCAACCGTTTCAGTTCTCTGAGCAGGTATTGATTCCAGGTCAGCAACCCGTGGGCCGGTTGGCGGAGCAACCAAAACAGTAACGCCTGAGCAACGGGTTCTTCACTTCCCTGAAGAACATAGAGGTAAGGCACTTTTGCTATGCCGTCACGGAAATTCACAACAGCCACTCCAACAAGCAACTGGTTGTGATCAATCCTAAGAACATGCTGAACAAAGGATTCAACTTTCCAGGAGAAAGGATACTGGTGAGTACCTTTTTTACATAATTTGCACGGAATAAGCCAGGGAGTGCGCAAAATCCATTTCAGATCAGATGCGCGCCTTGTGAGGGGGTTTCCGGCACACATCCTGTCGATAAATTCGTTTACATCCTGCTGTTCAACGGAAGCCGGACGAACCGTAAAAGTGTCTGATCCGGCAGCTATTTGCATACCCTGAAGGCGGAGGTACTGCATTCCGTTTATAGCAAGGTCCACCGGAGAAGCAAGAAGTTTAACCCATGGCCTGTATCCTGATTTCCGGCTCAGAAAGGTACCGGCACCTCCCCTGAACCACAGATATATGCCTTCGGCAGGTTTCTGAACCCTGAACCTGCCTGTACCATCAACGATCTTCTCTGTATGCTCTGTCATATCGGCCAGCACCATGCGCCCGCGGGTTATTTCGAGCATTCGGTAGAAAAGGGGCATAGATACTCTTCGTCCCTTATCGGGGTGAATCCACCAGCAGCTGTTGTAGAAAAAGCGTTCCGGCTCAGCACGAGCGAGATAGAGCCGTGCCGGCAAAATTCCAGCAAAACCAGCCAGGGAATCGTCCTCTGCAACCGCCATCAGAAGAGCAATATCATTCGGGTAAGCATTCGGATTGATGGCCTGGGAAATAGCCCTTGAAGGGGTAATGGGAATAATTTTCTGCCGGCGGTACCAACCGGATGCGATCAGATCATCGAGTTCGCCAACTCGTATTTCACGGAACTTCATACCGAGGACTTCTGTACAATAATCCTGATTATGTCGCCCACGGTTTCTATCTCAACAAGTTCAGAAAATTCGAAGCGCAGGGCGAATTCTTTTTCCAGCGCAGCAATCAGCCGCACATGCTGCAGTGAGGTCCATTCCGGCACATCGGCAGCCGAAAGTCCGGGAGTAAGAACTAATGATGGTTTGCGGAATACTTCCCTGAACACTTTTTCTACACGCTGTCGAATCACATCGTAATCATCCATACACCTTATTTCTTTTCTGAGACAAACAATTACGCAGGATGTAAATTTAGTTTTTTTACTGATAATTCAGTTGGTGATGCCGCTCCAACGGGCTGATAATTATCTTCCCCATTTCAATATCCAGAGCCGGGAGACCGGTTGAAAACCCAGTTTCAGATACACCGGCTCACCCATTTTGCTGGCATGAAGAATAAAACGGTTACAGCCTTCATCCAGAGCCTTTTTTATGACCCATGCTGTGGCAGTTTGAGCAATTCCCATTCTTCTGAACTCCGGTTTTACCGTAACCAGATAAATTCCGCACAAATTGCCAATGCGGTGCAGAGCAATACTCCCGGCCAGACGGTCCTCAAATACAACACGGTAAAACCACAACCCTGCGCTTTCGGAGGTCACAACAAGCCCGGGAGAAATGCGTTTCGCGGCAAAAAGCACTTCATTCACAACACCAGCAAATTCTTCAGCCTGAACAGTATTACAGGTTTCCTCCAGGCGGACCTTTTCATTCACCGGCAAAAAGTTTACCATTTCTTCCGTGCACCACATTCCTTTCCAGGAAAGCACAGGAACAAAACCGGCATGAGCCAGAAGGTTCAGCAAATCGCTTGAGCGATGGTCAGAAACAACCAGCGAATCGGGGAATATACCTTTTTCAGCCGACAGTTTCAGCTCAGCTATATCCTTCACCTGCGGAGCGTAAGGGAAACGTATGCTGAATATAAAGGAGGGCCATCCGGTATCAGGATTGTGCACCCAATAGAAGCAGGGTTCCTCACCCCATGGCAGGTTTCCGTATTTTGCCAGTGAAAGATAGAATTGTTCCAGCCCGTATTCAACAAGGCCGGCAGGGGCCATATTGTACAGGCTTTCTCCTTTCATATCATTTCATACAGCTTTCTCCGGTCGATTTTTCCGCTTACGCTGACCGGAAACTGTTCAACCGGGATAATTTCTGATGGCACCATGTAATCGGGCAATTTCCGGCTCAGAAATTCCCTGAGGGCGACCGGATCGTCGCATTTTTCAACAAACAGATGTATCTGCTGGGTTCCCAGGTAATTTTCCTTGGCCAGAGCCACAGCCTGGGTTCGCAAATACGTTCGTGTATGGTATTCAATTTCACCCAGTTCAACCCGGAATCCCTGCACCTGCACCTGCCCGTCGGAACGCCCGCAAAAAAGATAATCACCATCCCTGTCAGTCAGAACAATGTCGCCGGTAGCATACCATCGTTCCTTTTTTTTGCCCGAAGAAAGTTCAAAAAAGACCTGGGTGGTTTTTTCATCATCTTTCCAGTATCCGGGGCTTATCTGGGGACCTCCTACGCACAATTCCCCCTTCTGTTCCAGGTCCAGGGCATTTCTGTTCTTCCCCGCTACAAAAGCCCGGTTTTTTCCAAAGGGTTTCCCGATTGCGACAATACCGTTAAAATGCTTTATTTCCCCGGGATCAGAAGGAATTTTGTATTCAAGACAATTGACAGTGGCTTCGGTAGGGCCGTACACATTCTGCACCACGGCATTCGGAACACATTGCCTCCATTCGGTTACAAGATCCCTGTCAAGAGGTTCACCTCCGAAAAGGCAGTAACGCAGTTTTTCAAGACGAATCGAAGGGAAATAAGGACGCAGAAAAGCAATGGTTGAGGGAGGCAACTTGGCAAAAGTCAGCCCGTGATTCTGAAGCAGGCGGAGGGCATACATATATTTTACCTCATTCCACGGTACCGTATAAACCGATGCCCCAAGGGAAAGCGGAACAATATAGCAATGCAACGATGCATCGAATGTAAGGTCGTAAATCTGAAGGAATTTGTCGTTTTCGGTAAACGAATAACCAATATCCAGAAAAGCTTTAACAAAAGCATTGAAATTGGAATAGGTAATCTGCACCCCCTTTGGCTTTCCTGTACTTCCTGATGTAAACAGAATGTACATCAGGTCATCAGGATCTCTTTCTGCTGGCTCAATATGGATTCCTTTTGATTTCAATCCCTTTACATCAATCATTTGAATGTGGGTCGCAGACAAAATGGTACGTGGCACAGGACCAGCCGACAAAACAAGCTCAGCGCCGGTTTGCCGTAAAATTTCGTTATTCCTGGTGGCAGGATTTCTCGGACTCAGAGGCAGAAAGGTTTTTCCTTCAAGCCAGATGGCATAAGCAGAAGCATAGCTGTAAATATCATCCCATGCAAGCACCGCCACGATTTTCTGTCGGCTTTTGCCTGCTTCTTTTTTCAAAACAGACCGGACTGCGGAAATGCAGGAGGCAAAATCCTCATAGGAATACAGATCTTTCCCGATGCAGAAAGCATCTTTTTGAGGCCAGCGCCGGACTGATTCACTGAACTTCTGAAGAAAATCCATGGGTCAGTATTTATCAGCCCTCCTGAGAATATTTTTTCCCATCAGGGCTTTGAACAAAAAGTAAAGGTACTCAGAAAAAATGATTCCGGGGGCGTTAACGAAAGGCTTCTCCATTCCAATCCGCTGGGCAGACCGGGGAGCCATATCTTTTTTAATACCTGAAGTACCAAATGTCACCGGCGGAGCGCTGGGCACTGAATGAAGGTTTTGGTAGAACTCCAGAGGAAGGAAATGATCGGTAAACGGAAAAGCAAAAACCGGGAACAGTTCTCCATACATATTTCTCACAAAATCAACACTTTCCAGGGTTTGCCGCAGCTGTTCACCGGGAGCCAGGTCAGGATACCAGGGATGGTCAATGCTATGGGCTCCGATATGAAATCCTTCTGCCTGCAACCACCGGATCTGCTCATCATCCATATAGGGTTTCTGCTCCCGAAGATACTCTTCAAAACTGATACCCGCCACAAGGCCGAGATGATCGAGCATTTCCCTGTGCCGGTAAGGAATTTCCAGAACAGCTTTCCTGAAATCGGGAACAGGAAGCCCTTTTTTCATGAATGCCCGGGTGATGCCCGACGGAATGCATTCGGGCAAATTGGGCCTGAGAAGCTGATGATAAACCAGCGATGCCTTACAGCGGTATGATAGATCACGATTACCGACAAAAGCAGGCGATATAAAAAAGGTGGCCGGAACACCCAGATCTTTTAATATCGGGGCAATAAAATCAAAAGACTCCCGGAACCCGTCGTCAATGGTAACATGCATTACAGGCTTCTCAGGGGAAGCCTCCCTGGTTATATAGCGAATTGCTCCGGAAAGATCAACAGGCTTAAAATACCGTAAAAGCCATTCCACATCCCGGCGGAATTGTTCGGGCGACGGAACAGGATACAAGTGCCTGATGTGCGGGGGTGGCACAGGTGCTACGGCATGCCAGAAGGGAAAGAGCATTTTCTGCCGGCTGATTTTCACCAGCAGGGAAAAAGGGATTAGTCTCCTTAAGGGACTTGTAAATACGTATAGTTTACTTTTGTCCATACGTTAACCATCCGAAAAGACAACGGCTGACAAGGGGATAAACGGTGGTGGCCGCACCAAATCCTTTAAAAAATCTTGCAATACCTGGTACGGTGGAGCCTTCAAAATCGAGAAGCCGGCCCGTGCCGGCATAGGTTTCAATAAATCTGCTTACCAGCAGAAACATGGCGCCTGTTTCCTTACCCTCCGGGGAAGAGGCCGAAATCAGATAAACGGAACGAAGATCATCCTTAAGGAAAAAGCAGCCGGCTAAAGGTTCATTGTCCGGAGCAAAGGCATACCATATTTCCCCCTCGTTTCGTTCCAAAGCCTTATGCATGATTTTCCCGGCCAGTTGAAGGTGCTTTTCCTGCATACCTGACGGCCTGGCTTTCCACTTCAGCTGAAGCAGAAAACCGGGCTCACCGCTTTTTCTGATTTCCAGTCCCGCCTTCATTGCTTTCCTGATATTGCGATGGGTATTCTCGTCAAAGCCCGAAGATAATTCACTGTATGGTTTATCGAGGGAAAGCAGGTTATCGGGCCGGAAGTACAATCCTTTCGTTCTTTCCAAAAGCTGGTTCGAAGCATTCAGGGCTATGTGCAACTGTATAACCCGGAGCGAGCCATGGCTTAAAAATTCATCACAGACGAATGAATCAGGAATTTGCTGACCGAAGATTCCCAGCTGCTGGCAATAAGGAGGTTGCAGAATACGTCTTACTCCAATCGTGTGTTTTTCAGGAACCGGCATAAAGTAACCCCGCGCTTCGTCGAGCAAAATTCCCCAGCCCGGGCAGACCAGATCAAGGTACCAGGCGCGAGCATAAGGAACCCTGTTGGGCGCCATGGCAAGCTGCTGATCCCACCATGCCCCGCCGATAAATTCATGTGCCAGATGCCTGATCATTGGATGGGTTTATTGCCAAAGCTAGTATTTTCTGATAGAAATCCCTCCATTCTTTCCCCGGACCAGCAAACGTTTCGTTATGAAAAATGAAAATCAGAGTCCCCTTTACACGTTGAACTGACTGTATAATATTTCCTGCAATTTCTGCGGCCTTTTCCGTCACCTTACCGTCAGGACCGTAAAATGTTCTGTCCATAAAGGCAAACGGATACAGCATCAGGCCTGTGGTTTCCTCCCTGAGCAGGTCATAGAAAAGGAAAGGAGTGGTGATGCCGGCCCTGAAACCAGGGTGGGTTGAATATCCGAGAGAATAGTCTTCGCGGATCCCAATCCGGATAAGGTTACGGAAGGTTTCAGGAAACCGCATCCGCAGGAAATGCTGTCGGCTCATAGTAACGGACTGCCTGAGAACCGACTCGGCCAGTTCTTTTTCCCGCCTCATCTTCTGTTCGCTTCCAAAGGAATGGTATGAAGGATGGATACCCACTGAACCATTGGCGGCACAGTCCTGTAAAATCTTTTGCATGGCAGGATGGACAGGCGATATGTTTTTGTCATACCTGCCGTACCTGCCCAAAAGGAAAAACCAGCGGGCAGAAATCCTGAAACGGCTGTGAATCTGATGAATCCATTCGAAGGTATAAAAAGGATCTTCCTTTTTCCCCGTCAGGCAGGCAATTCGCTCAGACAATCCGGGTTTTCGGTTAAGAAAAACATCCCGAACGGCTCCACCCAGATTCCGGAAAAAGCCCTTGTGGCAATAGGCAAAGGCACTGTCCACATCAATGGTAGGAATACACTGATATGGCGGTTCGTTAAAGGAAAAATCAGGAAAAACCGATGCAAGTTTTGATGCCAGCCAGAGTGCCCATTCATTGACCAAAGGCCTGCCAAGCCATCCCTGCCGGTAAAGCATGGACTCAGTAGCCGGAAACCTCCCGTGCTGATCGGGATGAAAAGCCAAATACTCCTCGTACCGGGTAACCAAATAAAATGCTGCTGAAAAAACATCAAAACAACCATCAGCATCCTTGGCAGGAAACAGAACAGGCATTCCTTCAACCACATCCGCAACGGGCAAAAAATTCCGAAGCCCTGTTTCAGACAGCAATCCTGAAGGGATAATATGAAAAGCCTGTGCAAATTTTTCCTTTCCATAGCTGATCTTTGGCCCTTCGTAACGCGCGAATTCTTCCCTGTCGGCGGTTATGCCGGATGGAATGCGCAGGACCGTTTCCAGGAGAAGGCGCACCGCGTATTTCAGACGGGGAGTAACTGCGTCAGCATAGATCAATACCGGCCTGTTTTCCATCTTCAATAACGAAAGATACGAAGATAATACATTGATGCCGATTAACGAATCCGTGTTCTGTTTTGGTTTTATCTAACTCAAATACTCCCGTATGAATATTCTGGAGCAATTGAATTACCTTTGCGCTTCCATTTACAAGCGACAATTAAGACAAAATGCAGAATATCAGAAACATAGCAATAATTGCCCATGTCGATCATGGTAAAACCACACTGGTTGACAGGATGTTGTATCAGGCAAAACTCTTCCGTGACAACCAGAATCCCGGCGAATTGATTCTCGACAGCAATGAACTGGAAAGGGAAAGAGGAATCACTATCCTTGCCAAGAATGTTTCTGTACGTTATAAGGGCATAAAGATCAATATTATTGACACACCCGGGCACAGCGATTTCGGAGGTGAGGTAGAGAGGGTGCTGAATATGGCTGACGGCGTGCTTTTACTGGTTGATGCCTTTGAAGGCCCCATGCCGCAGACCCGTTTTGTTTTGCAGAAGGCACTGGCCCTGAATCTCAAGCCCATTGTGGTGATCAACAAAGTGGACAAGCCCAACTGCGATCCCGAAGGGGTTCAGGAAGCCGTTTTTGACCTGATGTTCAACCTCGATGCCACAGAGGATCAGCTTAATTTTCCCACTGTCTTCGGTTCGTCCAAGGAAGGATGGATGGGCCCTGACTGGAGAAAACCCACCAAGGACATTACCTATCTTCTCGACACCATTCTGGAGTACATTCCACCTCCCAAAGTCGGTGAAGGTACCCTGCAGCTGCAAATCACCTCTCTCGATTATTCGAGCTATGTAGGAAGAATTGCTGTAGGACGTCTCTCACGCGGGGTATTGCGCTGGGGCATGAATGTTTCTCTCATTAAACAGGACGGACGCGTTTTCAAGAGTAAGGTTAAAGAATTGTACGTATTTGAAGGCCTGGGAAAAGAAAAGGTCAAAACGGATGTTTACCCGGGAGAAATCTGCGCCATACTGGGAATCGATGATTTCGAAATCGGGGATACTATTGCTGATTTTGACAACCCTGAACCTCTGAAACCTTTGCAGATTGATGAGCCAACTATCAGCAT
>JAAYUG010000076.1 GCA_012517825.1 Bacteroidales bacterium
AATAGCGAAAAGGCAACAGCGTAAAGTAAAAGAAATCACCAGAGAATCAGAATTCCACGAGCTTATGCTTCAACGCGTAAATGACGAGGTTGGCCGTGTTTTTTGAACCAGTCTTTTCCAGCAGATTGGACCGGTGTTTATCAACGGTTCGCTTGCTGATGTTCAGCTGGTCAGCTATTTCCTGGTTGGAATACCCCTGGCAGATTTTCCGCAGAATTTCTATTTCTCTTTCTGAAAGATGCGTATCAGCGGTTGCCGTGAGTCTTCCGGAACGTATGTTTTTTACAACATTTAAAAGAAGGTCCTGCGAGAAGTATGTACCTCCCTCATAAACTGCTTTGATAGCACTGATTACTTCATTGATATCGGAGTTTTTAAGAATGAATCCCCTGGCACCTGCATCGATCATTTTCACATAGTACTCTTCTTCTCCGTACATGGAGAGGGTAATGATACGGAGTTCAGGGAAGAGCTTCACTGCCTCTGCAGCCGTTTCGATTCCGTTCATCCCGGGCATTTCAATGTCCATCAGGGTAACGTCTGGTACTGTATCTTTCAGCAACCGGAGATATTCCTGTCCGTTCCCTGCTTCGGCAATTACCCGCACTTCGGATGATGCGTTGAGCAGAAGCCGCAGCCCGTTGCGGAAAAGGGTGTGATCGTCAACAATGCAAACCGAAATGGGAGTCATGGGCAGATGATTTTCTCCACAATAATAAAAATTTTATTGAAACGTATTGGGTATTCCTGCAGAATGGCTTCGGGTTCATATTTCATTGTTTTAATCTTTGCGCTCTTTGTCTTGTCGGAGTTGGTTTTCTTTTTACCTCAGGATGAGGAATCAGAATTCTTTTTTTGATCCCGGAACAAACAATCCGTCGGGATTTGATCCGATGAGGGAGGAGGAGAGGAGGGAAGGGGTCGCCGGAGCCAGGAGCCTGATCTGATCTTTTGTGAGCAGGGGATAATGAGGAACCGAATTAAGGTATTGTCCGATGATGTCGAGATCTTCTTCCGTGGTTCTCCAGTTCAGATAGTCGAAACGGTGCAGGTTTACAGGGCGCGAATAAGTGCGGAGCGATTTGAATCCGTTGGTATTGAAATAAAAATCAAAATAAGACATAACCAGTTCGCGAAGGTTTCGGTAAACGGGTTCACGGTAACGCAGGGTGGTAAAATTCGACTTTCCTACCGCTCCCCAGCAATTGTAAACCTTATAGACAGCCACAACATGGTCGTCATCATCTTCAGCAATCATATCAAGAATCAGAGGCTGATAACCTGCGAGTTCAAGGCAGGCAGCGGCAAACATGGCACCTTCAAAGCAATGGGCCTCATTCAGCTGGTAAACAAGCCGGGGAGAACGGGTACATTTACCTGCATTGTACTTTGTGGAATCAAGATATTCCTGAATCTTTTCAGGTTTTTTAAGAGCCGGAGGAATGCCGGGATGGAATATCCTTTTCATCATAATAAAATTAATTTTCAATGGTATGATGGAACCCGCATGTTCATCATTTTATTACCGTTGGGTTTGTGTGTGTAAAACATGTGGGTTTCGTCATAAAAGAATGCGTATGATGAATTTTGAGCCGCTTTCGGGAGAACTTTCTGCTTCAAGGGTTCCACGCACGGAGCGCAGACGTGAAATGATATTGGAAATGCCGGTCCCTTTAACAGGCCCGTGGATAACTTCCGGCACATCGAAGCCTTTGCCGTCGTCACTATAGGTAAGGATAAGAACATTCCCCTGCTTTGTAAGCTGCATTTCAACACTCGATGCATGCGCATGTTTCAGGGTATTGTTGATCAGTTCACCCGTTACACGGTACAGAACTACCTCAACGTCTTCATTGAACCGCACCCCGTAGAGATCTGAATCGAAACGGATAACCGGAATTCCCGGGCCGGTGATACGGTTGGTAAGGTCATTAATGGCGCTGGCCAGACCAAAGTTGGCAAGCATGTGCGGACTCAGGTTGTTGGAAATTTCCTTAATACTGCGGAGGGCTTCCGTGATAAGATGGTCTGTGTTCCGCAGGATTTCCTTCCTCTTGTCGTCCTGTTCCATTGCTGTGAGGCTCGATACGGAAAGCTTAACAGCCGACAGAAGGGGTCCGAGGTCGTCATGCAGGTCTTTGGCAAAACGTTTCCTTTCGTTCTCTTCCGTTTGTATTACCGCTTTCAGAACCCGTTTTTCAACTTCCCTTCGGGTTTCTTCCACCTTGCGTATGAAATTGAATATGCGGCGGATAAGAATAACTCCTACGGTGAAACAAAGGGAAGTGACAAAGCCTATCCATGTGATAGCCGAGGCTGTATTAAAGGGCAATCTGTCATAAAAAAAAGGAATCATGTCAATAAGCCTGGAAACTACCATCAGAATGAATCCGGTACTGATAAGAATCCAGGAAAGGTTGTATTTTGTGACCCTTGTGAGGCGTATGGCAAGCACTGCGGCTACCAGTTGCAGTACCATGGAAAAGATGAGAGCTATTTGCGTAATCAGCATAAATGATAAATTAAAAGCGAATTCAATAGGAAGCAACGGAATTGTCACCACGGCGATCGCCTACTCCTTCGTACGTGCCGTCAGCATGAACCATAATTACGTTGACACTGCCCAATGCCCTGGCTTCGCTGATGTGGTGCCCTTTCTTTTTTAGTTCCTCCAGGGTTTTTTGCGGAAATCCTTTTTCCATCATAATCTGGTCAGGCATCCACTGATGGTGGAACCGGGGAGCAAAAACCGCTTCTTTCAATGGCATCCCGAAATCAATTACGTTAACAATTACCTGAAGCACCGTAGTTGGGATGGTGGTCCCGCCCGGAGAGCCAAGGATAAGGAATGGCTTGTTTTCAGCAAGGAGTATGGTTGGCGACATGGAACTCAGCATACGTTTTCCTGGTTCAATGGCATTGGCTTTGCCTCCGAGTGCTCCATAAGCATTGGGGAATCCGGGCTTTGTACTGAAATCATCCATTTCGTTATTAAGAAGAAAACCTCTGCCGGGAACAACCACAAAACATCCGTACGACCCGTTCAGCGTTGTGGTAACCGATACGGCGTTTCCTTCGGCATCAATGACGGAAAAATGGGTCGTTTCGGTTGTTTCATCGGCAAGGGAATAACTGACTGCAGAAGATGGAGTTGCCCTTTCAGGCGAGTAATTTTCCATGCGCTTTTTCAGGTATTCCGGGTCAGTGAGCATGTCTGAGGGGACATGTATAAAGTCAGGATCACCGAGGTAACGGGCTCTGTCGGCATACGAGCGCCGCTCAGCTTCAGCCATAAGATGCATGGCGGCTGAAGAAGCAAAGCCGTAATCCCCTATCGGATACCAGGAAAGAATCGAAAGTACCTGCCGGAGGATAATGCTTCCGCTTGAAGGAAGCGGCATGGTAACTACCTTGTAATTACGGTAGGAAAACGTATCGGGTTTTCGTTCCACCGTGTGGTAATTTTTCAGATCCTGACGGGTGATGATGCCCCCTTTTTGTTTCATTACTTGCTCAATGGCATGTGCCGTGGAACCGCAATAGAAACTATCTCTGCCTCCTTCTCTTATCTTTTCCAGTGTTACGGCCAGCTCGGGTTGCCGGAGGATGTCTCCTTCTTTCCATGGCGTGTTTTTTACAAAGGCAACGGGGTATTGGTTGTACATCAGGAAATTTTCCCGGTTGCGGTTGAGGCTTTCAGCTTCTCTTAGGGTAATACGGAAGCCTTTCCTTGCCAGGTTTATGGCCGGTTCGACCAGTTCCTTAAGGGGAAGCCGGGCATGGGGAAGGGTAGCGAAAATGCCATCGACAGTACCCGGAACTCCTGAGGCAAGGGGGCCTTTCAACGACCGCCACGGGACAGGATTTCCTGATGAATCGAGAAACATTTTCGGCGTTGCGGCGGCAGGGGCTGTTTCACGGAAGTCGAGCGCCAGAAGCCTTCCATCGGAAAAATGCGCCACCAGAAAACCTCCTCCTCCCAGGTTGCCTGCCTGCGGATAAACCACCGCCAGGGCAAATTGAACGGCAATAGCTGCGTCGAAGGCATTCCCTCCTTTTTGCAAAACCGCAATGCCCGCTTCACTTGCAATGGGATGGGCAGATACCACCATTCCGTTCGTGCCACTCTGGTTTTTTACAATACGGTAAGAAGCAGGATTCTGGGCCGGCAGGCAGACCGGGATCAGGTAAAGGATCAGAAGAACTGAAAGAAATTTTTTCATACCTCAAATATAGTATTATATACTAATCGTTCATTTTCGAACACCCATTGTTGCATAATCGTTCACATGCGGACGGAAAAAAAAGAGAGAAAATATTTGTAATGTACAGTAAATGAATGTATTATAATTTTTGGCACGTCATGTGTAATACATGCTATGACCATGATAAAAAACCCTAATCAGGAGGAAAAAAAATGAAGACTCTTGCAACGACCATCCGCCCCGCTGCCCTTACCCTGGCCCTTATTGTGGCAGCTTTTCTTCTCCCCTCACAGCTTACCGGACAGTATGAACTGGTATCGCAAAAGCCGGGTTACCCCGGATATGCAACACGGAATTATACAAGTATGCCTGAAATCAGACCGTTGAACTTATCTATATTATTCTCACTGGCGCGCATTTTCCTGCCTTTCAGCAATGATCAGAACGGACTGATAATGCTCAAACCGGTTGCTCCTGAAGCTGTTTTCTGCTACGGAAATTCTTCAGCAAATCGCCTGCATTCGATCTATTTGCTGAGCTCAACAGCCCCTGCGGTAACCGCTTCTTCAACCATCTCTGATGCTGTAAATACTTATGCTCTGGCTCCATCTGCCGGGTCGACCGAATCAATTGAAGGCTGGATGCTTTCATCAGCTGACTGGAATGAGACCATGACAGAAATAGAATATAAGGTTGAAAGCTGGATGCTGAATGAGTCAGCCTGGATGGAAATTTCATCAGAACCTGCTGAATACGTTGAAAGCTGGATGCTGAATGAGGCTGAATGGATGGATATTCCAGCTGAACCACTGGAAAACATTGAAAGCTGGATGCTCGATGGAGCCAGCTGGACTGAAATCACGGCCGATCCGGCAGAAAATGTCGAAAGCTGGATGCTGAATGACCTGACCTGGGATGCCCTGACTTCTGAAACTTCTCAGGGTCTGGAAAGCTGGATGAATGACGATACTACCTGGGCTTCGGGTAATTTCAGTTCAGAGGAAGCACAGAACGTTGAGCCGTGGATGCTGAATACTGAAAGCTGGAATGTTCAATATACCGCCGGAATCAAATAGCAGATCATTTCTCCTATAGCGGATTCTTCCGTCCATCCCGTCCCGCCAGTTACCAATTTATCCAGGGACGGGATTTTTTGATTTAAAACGTAGTTCAATTAAATCCCAACTCAGAAATCACAACTCACCGAAAATTTCCAATTTCCAATTTTCTGCAAGTGATCACGCTATGAAAACCTGAACACATTAAT